>JBDLIO010000023.1:0-11311 GCA_039714865.1 Acidobacteriota bacterium
ACGGCGCATGGCTCCGGTACGACGGCAACACTCTCGGTAGCGCCGATTTCGGCTTTGCCACCGGCAGTGATTTCCGGAAGCGGGTCCTGGTGCCGTTCTTCATGTACCACCTCAAGGACGGGAAAGCGCCCGCCATTCCCGAAGCCATGGTCTTCGAAACCGGGGCCAACCGGTGGCGGTCGTTCGACCAGTGGCCGCCCGCCTCGCTGGATCAGACGACCCTCTACCTTGGAGAGGCCGGGCGTCTGGGGCGAGAGCCGAGCTCGGCAGAGGGTAAGGCTTTCGAAGAGTTTCTCAGCGATCCGGCCAGGCCGGTGCCCTACACCTCGGCGATCACGACCGGCTGGCACAAGGACTACATGACCGAGGACCAGCGCTTCGCCTCGAGGCGACCCGACGTTCTGGTTTTCCGGTCTGAGCCCTTGCAAGAGAACCTGACGATCGCCGGTCCGCTGGAGGCGGACCTGTGGGTGTCGACGACCGGCAGCGATGCTGACTGGGTGGTCAAGTTGGTCGACGAGTTCCCCGGGAGGCTCGAGGGGTATGACCCCGACTCCGGCGACGAGGATCTCGGTGGGACCCAGCGCCTCGTCCGTTCCGAGATCTTTCGGGGCCGTTACCGTAACGGGTACGACAGGCCCGAGCCGTTTGTCCCAGGAGAGCCGACGAGGGTCGTCGTTCCGTTGCAGGGTGTGCTGCACACCTTCAAGAAGGGGCACCGCATCATGATTCAGATCCAGAGTTCGCTCTTTCCTTTCTTCGACCGCAATCCGCAGACGTTCGTTTCCAATATCTTCAAAGCCGAGGAGAAGGACTTCGTCAAGGCGACCCACCGGGTGTACCTTTCGGCCGACCATCAGTCGGTGATTCGCGTTGGCGTATTGGTGGGGCCGGCCGGGGTCAGGGAACACCTGCGAGACTGATGATGTAGACTGGTTCGAGCTTGTTCCCGCAGAGGTGCAGATCAATGGGGTGGTGCGCGTTTCAGGGTTGCCGCCAATTGGGGGGGTGTCGGAAGGATCTGAAGGTCAAATCAGAGAACGCGTGGGCTGTCAATGGTTTTGTGAACGGTCGGAGACCTGATCGGGCGCGAGTTATTGATTTTTCACGTGTTTAACCGGGCGATCGGAAGGAGGGATGGTTGATGGCAGCTACTGGAATTTGGTGTCGTGAACAAGGCGATATTGCAATTTCTGATATCCATAATCTTGTGGTACGGTGTTCCCCGGCTTGAAATACACTGGATTTTTTTGGACCGTGGCTGAGAAGGGTCGGAGGGCGAACGGGGAGGGTCCACCGTTTTCGCTTCGGAATCCTCACCAAAACGGTATGATCGGCGACGTGTTCCTCGATGAAGATTAATGCTCTGGGATGATCCAGAGCTCTTTTTATTTTTGGAAGGAGAGATTGATGAGAGCATCAAGAGTGGTTGTGTTTCTTCTGATGGTGGCTGTGGTGATTCCGGCTTTCGCCGACGATCCACCAGTCCAGACTACGAGGGACGACAAGGGCGTCTGGTTCATTGAAGGAGGGTCGTTGTACGACGTCTTCGAGGCCATGGGCTATGCTGTGGCGACGGACCGCCTTTATCAGATGGACCTCTACCGGCGTCAGGGCCGCGGCACCCTGTCCGAGCTCTTCGGCGCGGAGCTCCTGGGAAGCAACTTCATCAACACCGACATGTTCCTCCGCAACTGGTTGTACTCGGAGGAGGAGTTGACCGCGCTTTTCAATGAACTCGACGAGGATGCCCAGACGGTCGTCCAGGCCTACGTGGACGGTGTCAACCGGCGCACCTTTGAGATCTACGACAACTTCTACCTGATGCCCTACGAGTACTGGATCGGCAGTTTCGTCACCTCCTTTATGTATGATCTCGGTTACAACATCCTTCCCGAGCCTTGGACCGTCGAGGATGCGATCGGGTGGTTGGCGTTGTTGCAGCGTCAATTCGACCCGGAGGGCCGTGCGGCTTTGGGCCAGGTAGACAACTACGTGATGTTTCAGACCTGGGCCCAGGTTTATCCCGACGAGTTTATGGCGATGTTCGCCGATGTGCGTTGGCTCAACGACCCGGCGGCGCAGACCATGATTCCCTCCGAGCCCAAGCTGGCGTACGTGGATCCCGAGGAACTCGCTGCTGTCGATGTCGACGCCTATCCAGACATGCGCGCGGCCGCCGAGAGGCTCCGTTCGAGCTTCGAGGAAAGTGCAGCGACAATCGAGGAGATCGGCGCAAACGTCAAGATGGGATCCTATGCCTGGACCGTCTCGGGCGACAAGACCGCCTCGGGTAACCCGACGATCTACTCGGGACCACAGATGGGTTTTGAACTGCCGTCCATCGTCTGCGAGGGTTCGATTCGCGGTGGCGGCCTCGATATTTCCGGCATGACGGTGCCCGGTATCCCGGCCATCATCATCGGCCGTACGCCGCACCACGCATGGTCGATGCAGGTGGGTCACGCCCATACCCTGGACTGGTTCCTGGAGGCCCCGCAGACCGTCGCCTTCCATCGTTTTGAGACGATCAATCCGGCCGGCGGGGACCCTGTGACCATCCCCATCTTCCGCAGTGCCCACGGCCCGATCATGGAGCCCTTCCCTTATAACCCGGACGATCCGCCGGCGGTCATCCTTTCTTACGCCTACTCCCACTTGGGACGTGAGGCCAAGAGCATCGAGGCCTTCCTGGGGCTTGCACGTGCTACCAGCATCGATGCTTTCGACGAGGCTATAGAAGAGATCGCGGTCAGCCAGCATTTCACCTACGCCGATCGTGACGGCAACATCGCCTACTGGATGTCCGGTTGGGACCCCATTCGGGCGGCAGGTACCGACCCTCGTCTTCCGATGATCGGTGACGGCACCCAGGAGTGGACCGGCGAACGCCGGGAACGGGCGCACGACTCGAACAACGCCCGGGGCTTTTACGGCGGTTGGAACAACAAGGCGGAGGCCGGATACGACAACGGAACTCAAGGCACGTACTACGGCGCCTTTCACCGTGCGCACGTCATTGACGAATATCTGTCGACTCATGACGATTTGACCTATGAAGAAATTCGCGACCTGGCTCTCAACATCGCCACCACCGACAGCTTTGGCAGCGGCGGTAATACATGGTCCTTCGTGGCCGACGATTTCACAGCTGCGGTGGCGGCCAATTCGTCGCCCGACCGCGATGCGGCGATCGCCATGCTTGACGCGTGGGACGGGCATTTTGTTGCCGGTGGTCCCGACGCATGGCGCTTCGGTCCCGACCGAGCCGACGCCTGGGTCTTCCAGGACGCTTGGATCAAGGAGGTCCTGCGTTTGACCTTCGAGGACGAGTTTGCAGCTTCGGGAATGGACTGGAGCAGTCAAGCGAAGCACATGCTGTTCAACGTGCTGATTCGTGCCCTTCAGGGTGCCGAAGCACCCTTGCCGACCTATTACGATTGGTTCCAGGACAAACTGGCCTCGGGCAAGCCCACCGACGCCGAGGGTCTCATCGTATTGGCCCTCGACAATACGATCGCCGCCATGGGCCTGGGCCCCTACGGAGCGGAGCGGGGCACCATCGTCTACGGCCATGAGCTGCTGTCGAAGCTCGATCCCCTCCTCGGCACCAACTTCGGTTCGATCCACTCGATGCCGTTCTCCAGTCGTTCGACCTACGCCCATGTCCTTGAGTACGGGGCGGACGGCCCGCTGCGGATCGAGAGCATGTTCCCGCTGGGCGAGTCGGGTGGGTTCTACTACCAGGGATCCTTTGTGCCGATCATCGACCCCAACTTCTTCTCGATGGCGCCGGTCTACGATCCGTTCATGCCGCGCCCGTTCCCGCTGTTTGACTGAGCCTATGCTGCTCATAGATTCATCGCGTTTTTATTGTCTTCGTATGAAGAGAGGATTGGAGGAAAGGTATGAGTAGAACACCAGGAATGCGGCTGCTCCCCCAGGGGCGAAGAGTGGCCCTTGTCGTCCTTGCGGTGGCCTTGACGTTGGTCTACACCGCACCGGGGCAGGCAGCTGATCTGTCGTCCGGCAACTACACGCTCAATTTGGATACCACAATTTCGTGGGGCGCCCGATACAGGGTTGCCGATCAGGACATGCGATTGATCGGCCTTCCCAGTGGTGGTTCGGCCTACTCGGTCAACGGTGACGACGGAAACCTCAATTTCGATACCGGGATCGTCAGCAACTCGCTCAAGGCGACCGTCGATCTGGACTTCGCGTACAAGAATTTCGGTATTTTCGTGCGCGGCAGTGGTTTTTACGATACTGAACTGGAAGACGAAGATCGGGCGCGAACCCCAATCTCCGCCGAAGGACTTGATTGGTCCGGCAGCCGAGCCGAGTTGCTGGACGCTTTTGCCTGGCTGAAATTCAGGGTCGGCAACGGCGCCGGTCAGCTTCGAGTCGGAAGCCAGGTTCTCAACTGGGGTGAGAGCACCTTCATCCAGGGGGGCTTGAGCTCGATCAACTCGGTCGACGTTGCGGCCATCCGCGTGCCGGGCGCCGAGCTTCGCGAGGCTTTCCGGCCCAACGGCATGGTGTGGGGCTCGATCGACCTGTCCTCGGCGATTTCCCTGGAAGGTTTCTACCAGTACGAGTGGAACGAAACCGTCATCGACCCGCCGGGCACGTACTACTCGACCAATGATTTCGCCGGCCTCGGCGGATCCCATGTGTTCCTGGCTTTCGCCAGTTTCGCGGATGACGGCGTGCCGCCGGTCTGGGCGGATCAGACTCTTGATCGCCCCTTCATGGGTGTTCCGCGTGGAGAAAACCAGGAAGCCGAAGACGGTGGGCAGTACGGCGCGGCCCTGCGCTGGTTTGCCGACGGTCTCGGCGGCACCGAGTTCGGTTTCTACTACGTCAACTACCACAGCAGGCTGCCGACTGTGAATGCCTTGACCGGCACGGTTGCAGGCGCCCAGGCTGCCCAAATTGCCGGAGCCAACGCGGCGATGATGATTTATTACCTCTACGGTGTGCCACCTGGTGTGTCTCCCGAGGTCGACGCGGCGGCCGCAGGGGCTGCGACGGCAGCAGGAACCGACGCTTACGCCAGTACTGCACGCTATTTCCTGGCCTATCCGGAAGACATCAAGATGTATGGCTTCAGTTGGAACGCTACCCTCGGCACCAGCGGCATCGCGTTCCAGGGTGAGCTCTCGTACCAGCAGGACAAGCCGTTCCAGATGGACGATGTCGAGCTGCTCTTCGCTTCCTTGTCACCGATTTCAGCCGGCCTTGCGGCGACCAACCAGG
This sequence comes from Acidobacteriota bacterium, assembly GCA_039714865.1. Taxonomy (GTDB): domain Bacteria; phylum Acidobacteriota; class Thermoanaerobaculia; order Thermoanaerobaculales; family Sulfomarinibacteraceae; genus DAOWGJ01. The sequence continues at coordinate 5,263 of JBDLIO010000023.1, forward strand.
TCGCACCCGGAGGCGTTGGCTTTGACACTGTGATCGAAGGTTACCGTCGATTGGACGCCTACCAGGGTCAGTTCACGCTGACCAAGGTCTTCGGGCCGGTGCTCGGTGCTGACCAGGGTGTGCTCCTGTTGGAAGCGGCCTACGACCACGTCTCCGGCATGCCGTCGAAAGACGTCTTGCGCTTCGACGGTCCCGGAACCTACACCAGCGGCAACCCGCTGCACGCGGGTGCCGGTGGGGCCCACGCAGGCAAAGAGGAAGAGCCGGCCAGCGCCTTTGCAGATCCGGATTCCTGGGGTTATCGTATGGCCGGAAAACTGGTCTACAACAACGCCTTCGGCGCATGGGCTCTCACGCCGCGGTTCGCCTGGCAACATGACGTTGACGGTGTGACTCCGGGCCCCGGCGGCAACTTCATCGAGGGACGCAAGGCCCTGACGGTCGGTATGAGCATCGATTATCAGAACAAATGGCAATTTGACCTCAGCTACACCGACTTCAGTGGCGCAGGCCGCTACAACCTGATCAATGACCGCGACTTTGTCGGGGCATTCGTCAAGTACTCATTCTAGGGAGGCATGACTATGAAACGGAAAAACCTGATTATCTTTGCGGCGGCGTTGGTGGTCCTGGCTGGGACATCGATGACGCTTTGGGCAGCCGTGACACCTGAAGAAGCGGCAAGGCTCGGTGCCGACCTGACTCCCATGGGTGCCGAGAAAGCGGGCAATGCCGACGGTACGATTCCCGCGTGGGACGGCGGGATTACAACGCCTCCCGCGGGATACAAAGTGGGCGATCACTACATCAACCCTTTTGCTGACGACAAAGTGCTGTTCACCATCACCGGGGACAACGTCTCCAAATATCAGGACAAGCTGACTCCGGGGCAGGTCGCCCTGCTCAAGACCTATCCGTCCTACAAGATGAAGGTCTATCCGACCCGTCGGAGCGCCTCTTTCCCGCAGCGGATCTACGACAAAACCAAGCAGATTGCCACGACCGCACGGACCGTGGACAACGGCTATGGCGTGACCGGCGCCATCAACGGCATTCCGTTCCCGATTCCCAAAACCGGTGTTGAGGGGATCTGGAACCATATTCTTCGTTATCGGTCCGACAGTGCCGCTCGTGATATCGCCCAGGCGGCGCCGACCCGCAAGGGCAAGTACACCCTGGTTCAGTTCCATGACGAGTTCTACATGACCTACAGCATGGACGGGATGACCGAGGCCGACCTCAATAACAAGGTCCTGATGTTCAAACAGGAAGTGATGGCCCCTGCCCGTTTGGCCGGTGGAATCCTGCTCGTGCAGGAGTCGATGAATCAGGTCAAGGAGCATCGAAGCGCCTGGCTTTACAATGCCGGACAACGCCGGGTGCGCCGTGCGCCGAACGTCGCCTACGACAACCCGGGAACAGCATCGGACGGCATGCGGACCTCGGATCAGTTCGACATGTACAACGGCGCCGTCGACCGCTACGACTGGGAGCTTGTGGGCAAGAAGGAAATCTATGTGCCCTACAACTCCTACAAGCTTCAGGATCCTTCGGTCAAGGTCAAGGACATCCTGACGCCCCTGCACATCAACCAGGAATATGTTCGGTATGAACTGCACCGTGTTTGGGTTGTCGATGCCAGACTCAAGAAGGGCGAGCGCCATGTCTACAAGAGGCGGACGTTCTACCTTGACGAGGACAGCTGGCAGATCGTCGCGATGGACCAGTACGACAAGCGCGACCAGTTGTGGCGTGTTTCCGAGGCGCACGTGATCAACTACTACAACGTGCCGACCATCTGGACCTCGCTCGAAGTCCATACCGATCTTCAGGCCGGCCGTTACCTGGCTTTGGGTCTCAACAGTGAAAACAAGGCCTACACCTTCAACATCAAACGGACCATGAAAGACTACACACCTGCGGCCCTCCGGCGCTCCGGACGCCGCTAGAATTCACGCTACGACGGCCGGGCCTCGGGGCCCGGCCGTTCTTTTTCTCGAGTACCGGCCCCGCTTGACGGCTTGACGACCAGAGTTGCTTCGAGTCTGACGTAGAGACTTTGTTGTGAACCCAGTCCATGGTGAGGCCTGTCCTCGAGTTCCAGTCTGGAGGAGGACAGATGGTACCGATGATCTTTCGAAGAGTCCCGTGGCGCTGGCCGGCATTTGTGGCGATCTGCCTTCTGGTTGTTGTTCCCCTTGGCGCACAGGATGAAGAACCGCCGGAGTGGGCGGTTCAAGCGCCCCTCGCAGCCAAGTCGCTGCTGTTGGATGTGGCGTCGGTAGACGGCATTTCGGTTGCCGTCGGATCGAGGGGACACATCCTGTTGTCTGAAGACCAGGGGCAAACCTGGAGTCAGGCGGAAGTCCCGACACGGTCCGGCCTGAACGCTGTCCATTTCCACGACCGGAATCTCGGCTGGGCCGTCGGTCACGATGGGGTGATCGTGCGGACCGAGGATGGGGGCGTGACCTGGGAACGGGTTTATTGGGCGCCCGAAGACGAGAACCCCCTGATGGATGTCTGGTTCAAGAATGCCGACGAGGGCTTTGCGATCGGGGCCTACGGCGCCTTCTTCGAGACCTTCGACGGCGGCTCGACCTGAGATTCCCGATACATCAGCGAAGACGATTTTCACCTCAATCAGATGGCGCCGGCGGCCGACGGGCGCCTGTACCTGGCGGCCGAGGCGGGTTTTTTCTACCGGTCCGATGACGGTGGCGCCACCTGGACCGAAATGCCCTCTCCCTATGAGGGCTCGTTCTTCGGAGTCCTGCCACTTGAAGGGGAAAGTGTTCTGGCCTTCGGCCTCAGGGGGCACCTCTTTCGGTCGGACGACGCCGGGGAGACCTGGGTCGAAATCGAGACCCACACCGTTTCGATGTTGACCAACTCTTTCAGGCTCACCGACGGGACCATTGTCATCACCGGGTTGGGCGGCATCATGCTGGTGTCGGACGATGGCGGTCGTACGTTCGACATGCATCAGCACTGCAACCGGCGGGGCATCTCGGCCGGTGTGCTGGCGAAGGACGACACGTTGGTTTTTGTCGGAGAATTTGGTGTCAGGACGCTTCCCTTGAGCAAACTGATCGACAGAAAGGACGGGTAGTGCGATGACAGCCTGGCTTGAAAATCTTGTATTCAAAAACCGGTTGCTTGTCGTCGGTTTCTTTCTGGTGATGACGGTGTTCATGGCCTACCAAGCCTCCAACCTCGGCATTGACGCGGGATTCGCAAAATTGCTGCCGCTCAAACACGAGTACATGAAGACCTACTTGGAATACCGGGAGGATTTCGGTGGGGCCAATCGTGTCGTCATCGCCATCCAGGCCAAAGAGGGTGACATCTTTACGCCGAGGTTCTTCGAGGTATTGCAGGAATTGACCGATGACGTTTTCTTTATTCCCGGTGTTGATCGAACTCGGGTGATGTCATTGTTCACTCCGAACGTTCGATTTACCGAGGTCGTCGAGGATGGAATTTCCGGAGGCAACGTCATTCCGGACGACTTTGAACCGGACGCCGAGGGCTTCGCCAAGGTCAAGTCCAACCTTTTCAAGTCCGTCTACATGGGGCGGCTGGTGGCTACCGACTTCTCGTCGGCGATCGTTGTTGCCGAGTTGCTCGAGATCAATCCCAACACCGGAGAACGGCTGGACTACATCGATGTCGCCGGCCAGTTGGAGGGGGTCCGCAGCAAATACAGCAATCACGAAATTGGTGTCGATTTCGACTACCACATCATCGGCTTCGCCAAGGTGATCGGTGATATCGCCGCCGGGGTATCCCGAGTGGTTCTGTTCTTCCTGGTCGCCTTCTTCATCACGGCGGTCTTCGTCTATATCTACTCTCAGAGCATCAAACTGACGATGATCGTGGTCGGGTGCTCCCTGACCTCGGTCGTATGGCAGCTGGGTTTGTTGACGATGATGGGTTACGGCATCGACCCGATGTCGATTCTGGTGCCGTTCTTGATCTTCGCCATCGGCGTCAGTCATGGCGTGCAGATGGTCAGCGCCTATGGGGCGGAAGTCTATGAAGGGGCCAAGAGCGAAGAGGCGGCGCGGATCACCTTCCGGCGTCTGCTGGTTCCTGGCGGCATCGCCCTGCTGAGCGATACGATCGGCTTCATCACGATCATGCTGATCGAGATCCGGATGATTCAGGAGATGGCGGTCACCGCCAGTCTCGGTGTCGCAGTGATCATTTTGACCAATCTGATCCTGGTTCCGGTGCTCCTGTCTTACACGCACTTTGACGAGATTTATGCCCTCAAGCTCAGGCGGCGGCACAGCCATTTGGACGGCGCCTGGAACAAATTGGCCGGGGTTGCCAAACCTCGAGGGGCCACGATTGTCATCATCATTGCAGTGATTCTGTTCGGCGTGGGTGGCTGGAAAGCGACGCAGATCAAGATCGGCGATCTACATGCCGGTGTGCCCGAACTACGGGCGGACTCCACCTACAACATTGACACTGATTTCATCACCAGCCGCTTCAACATCGGTGTGGACGTCATTACGGTGATTGTCGAGTCGGTCCCGGAGGGCTGCACCGAATACGAGATCATGACGACGATCGACCGCTTCGAGTGGCACATGCGAAACGTGCCCGGCGTGCAATCCGTGCTCGGTGTTGGCGGGGTCGCGAAGATCATCAACGCGGGCTGGAACGAGGGCAGCCTCAAGTGGCGTGTATTGCCGCGAAATCCGGCGACGATGGCGCAAGCGGTGACCTACATCGACACCAGCACCGGGCTGTTGAATTCCGAGTGCAGCGTCATGCCGGTCTACATCTACACGTCCGACCACAAGGCCGAGACGATCGAACGAGTTGTGGCCGAGGTCAAGGCCTACCAGGCGGAGCACGGGTCGGAAACGGCCAAGTTCAGATTGGCAACCGGCAACGTCGGCGTCATGGGAGCGACCAACGAGGTCGTGTCTGAAGCGCAGTTCCCGATGCTGATGTGGGTGTTTGCGGCGATCATCCTCTTGTGCCTGATCACCTTCCGGTCTATCAAGGGGACCCTGTGCATCGTCATCCCGCTGGCTCTGGTGTCAGTCCTGGCCTACGCCCTGATGACCATGTTGGAGATCGGACTCAAGGTTTCGACCCTGCCGGTCGTTGCGTTGGGCGTCGGCGTCGGTGTGGACTACGGGATCTACATTTTCAGCAGGTACCGGAGCTTCCTCAAGGAGGGGCAGTCGTTGGCTGAGGCCTATCGAAATACCCTGACCATCACCGGCAACGGCGTATTGTTCACCGGTATCACCCTGGGTATCGGCGTCGCCACCTGGATCTTCTCTCCGTTGAAGTTCCAGGCGGACATGGGCATTCTTTTGACCTTCATGTTCCTGGTCAACATGGTCGGGGCGCTGGTGCTGTTGCCCGCGCTGTCGTGTTTCTTGCTGAAGAAGGAGGGTTGAGAACGGTCAACGTCCAACGCCCAACGCTCAACGTCGAATGAGGGCGCTCTGGGGGTTGTAGGTTGTTGGTAGATTTATTGACTCCGGCTCGGCAGAGTTGGTTCATGATCAATGGCGGCGTTCAATTGGGCGCCGCCGTTTCTTGTCTGACGGCGATGGAGTATCCTCGGCCAGAGAGGTGACTCTGATGCGACGAATCACGGTTCTCCCCCTGATGGGTATTCTCTTGGCCCTTGGATGTGCCCCGGCGCCGCAACCCGCGGATTTTGTCGTCCTGGGCGGCACGATTCATACGTTCGAGCCGATCGGCGTGACAGTTGAGGCATTGGCTTCGAGGGGACAGCAGATCGTCGCATTGGGAACCCAGGACGATATCCGGCCTCTGATCGGTCCGGAGACCGAAGTCCTGGACCTGGGGGGCGCCGTGGCTTATCCCGGTTTCATCGACGCCCACGCCCATTTTCTCGGCGTCGGCAAGGCACAGATGCAGCTCAGGCTTCAGGGGGCGGGCACGTGGCAGGAGATCGTCGACCAGGTGGAGCAGGCCGTCGCCGAGACACCCGAGGGAGAGTGGATTTTCGGCCGAGGGTGGCACCAGGAGAAGTGGACCGAAATGCCGG
>JBDLIO010000024.1:0-11116 GCA_039714865.1 Acidobacteriota bacterium
CCCAGACATTGAACAGCATGATTGTGCCGAACCAGGCACCGACGCCGATAATCATTGCATGCGGCTGGAAGGCATCGCCTACCAGCCCCAGCGTGAATGCGTCGTGGAGAATATTGAGGCGATACAGTGCCAAAGCACCCGATAGCCAGGTCACTGCAGCGCCCCAGCGGAACCACCAGAGTGCGCGCGGAGCGACATATTTGGTGATACCGGCGCCGCCCGGGCCGCCTTCATCGGCCATCGCGTCGGCCAGCGCAGGGACCTGGACGAAATTGAAGTAGTACAACAGGCCAATCCATGTGATGCCCGCAAGTACGTGGATCCAGACGATGAAGCTAAGCTCGTTAAAAGCCACACCCGTCGTTGCTGCCGCAATGATGACAGCGAGGACAACGCCACCAATTATGGTGCCGCGAACGCTATTCAGAGGATTCATTTGGGGTTCTCCCTGCGTGATGTTGTCGTTATGGCGCGTATTTTAGACCAATTCCAGTTAGAATCGCGACTTCGACCCAATTGCTCAGCAACCAGGACCCCAGGTGACGGACGTGAACGTGAACGAAAGAATCGAAGAGCAGCTCAAGGCATGGACACATTGGGGGGCTCCCCGGAAACATGCCCAAGACCGCAACGCTTTCATGGCGAGAAGGTGAGTCAGGGCAGGCGTTCCAATTGGATTTCGAGGTCAAGAAGTCTGTTCCTGAATCCTGGATAGGCCGAATCACTGAAATCGAGTACATCATCACGGGCGGTGGAGAAGGCTACATTGCGTTTCGTGTACGAACCGGAGGTTATCTCACAGAGCGGCACATCCCGAATGAAGATCCGGCGAAAAAAGGGGTGCGAGATGCAAAAAATGAACTGGCCCGTCACATCCGGTCTGGGGCGACCTCAGGGTTTTCACCATTCCTTGAAAAAGGCGCAAACATCAATCCGTCGAGTTGCCTTGATCCGATACCACTCAAGGAAGCCGTCCTTTCTGGAAATCCCCAGACGGTTGCGGCGATTCTGGATCTTGGAGCGAAACCAGAACTGCCCAAACTCAGATTTTCCGCCCTGATCCAAGCGATCCACGTTGAATACGAAGACGTGGCCCAGCTGCTCATCGAACGAGGGGCTGACATCAACTTCAAAGTTGGCAATGACAACCCTCTCACCGAGGCCGCCGATAAGGGACTTCCCAAGACGGCCCAGCGGTTGATCGACAAGGGTGCAGATCCGAATCTGGCGGCCGGTCCCGAGTTCCCACTCATCGCCGGAATCAGGCAGGGCGATCGTGAGGTAGTGAGGATTTTGCTGGAAGCCGGCGCCGACCCGACGGTCCCATTTTTGGGTGAATCGTTGATCGAAATGGCTCGACAATTCAGGCAAACCGAGATCGAACACGACCTCAACGCATGGATCGATCGACACGGGCTCACAGAAAGCCTCACTTCGAAGGCAGAGACGTTCTTTTTCAAACAGAAGCACTTTGGTGAAACCCCAACCCTCTTGCGAGCGGACAGTGAACGGCTCAAAAAGGGTGTCTATTCGTCTCCTGACGGTATTTTCAACGTCCATTTTCCAAATACCCTCGGCACGGAGTTCGAGATCGTTGAACTGTGGAACGAAGGATCAATAACACGAGAATCGAGGATTTTCACCGACCTCGAAGCCGTCGTGGTAATTATTGTCACCAGGATTCGTAAAGAGTTGCCCCAAAATCACCAGGTCCTTGAAAGGGTCCACAGGCGAATGGAGGGGACTTTTCTTGGAGATGTGTTTGAAATGTCCTGGAGGGGCCAGGGGCCCCAGACGACTCTCGAGTATTCGATACTCAATGAGGCGTACGACCACATCGCCTACCCATACGGTATAAGCTCTTCATCTCACGTTGAGCCATTCACGACCATCGGGGTCAGTTCGTTCTTCGTCAGATCGGGGCATCTGATTCAACTGGCGATGATCCTGCCGGTCAAGGAAAATACGGATGCAGTTGGGGCTCGGCGTTACGGCCTAGCAGTTTTACACCAGGTTGTGGATGGAATTTCCTTTGGCGGTGACAAGGTTCATTGAAGGTTGCAGGTCCACCGCTCAAAGCAAAGAAGGCCTGACCACCCCCGTCCGAGAGGGGGCACCCATGGATTCTGGGGTAATCGTCGGCTTCAGCGGCAGGTTCAGGTTCAGCGACCGCGTCAGATGGCAGGGACAGCGTCAGTCGGCAGCGTCGGCGAACCGCGACCGGCACCGCTCTGCAGCGTCTCCTCCTACCCCGGAGACCAGATGATCAACTTCTCGGATTGATCAACCGCCAGGTCATCGCACGAACGCGGTCGAAAAGTTCGAGCGCCGTGTGGGCTCGGTTCTTATCGATCGCCCCCGCCTGGGCGAGGAGCCTGAGATGGGTATCAACCTCTTTGGCGGATGCGTAGGCGATTCGCCAGTGGTGCATTCGGTCTCGGCCGACTCTGCCATGGCCTTCGGAGAGATTGGCAGGAACCGAGCTTGCCGACCGGATCACCTGATCGGCGATGCTTTTCAATGGCGCCGGAACCCGAGTCACCAGTGCGATTGAAAGCCCGGCAGCTTCGAGGGCTACCGAGTGGACGTCAAGTGTGTTGCTGGAGAGCGCGTGAGACATGATTTCCTCCGTGTTGTTCATGCCTTCCCCAGAGCTGGTGGAGACAACCGTTGTCAGGGGTCGCGCAGCGACCGGCCGAAGGCCGGCTTGCCCTTGACCACGGTTGTCCCACCAGCTATCAGCCCTCAGTCTCATGAACAACACGGAGGAAATCATGTTACGGGTCACCACCGGACCCACCACGGTCCCGGACACGGTTCGCTGCCACTGACGCGGTTGACAGATGCGGTCTACGGACGCCGTCGCGGTCCCGGTTCCGGACGCGGTTCTCGGAGACGGGCGCGGTCCCGGTCGCTGTTTTCTGCCGCTGTCCCTGATTCCCAACCCCGGCCTTCGGGAGCGCCGGCACTATTGACATACCATATAAGACATATATATTATTAAGTATATGTGGGAGGTCTTTGAACACAGACGTGTCAACCGGCAACTCGATCGACTTCCCACGGACGTCCTGAAACGCTATGAGAAATGGAAGGACATTGTCAATATTTCTGGACCACAGGGCTTGAGATTGATCAGGGGTTTTCACGATGAATCTCTGCAGGGTCAGTGGAAGGGACATCGATCCTCACGCCTCAATCTCCAGTACCGCGTGGTGTATCGGGTAGAGGCGGAGCGAATACTCGTCGAGGTCGTCAGTGTGACGGCCCACGACTACAGGAGAAAGTGATGAAGAGCGAATATCGAAGGGCTTGCAAACGTATCGACGTCTCGGTTGGAGAATCCGTCCGGATCATCCGTGAGTTGCAGGAACTCAGCCAAAACCAACTGGCTGAACTCACCGGCATCCCTCAGTCCACGATATCCGCAATTGAGCGGAGCAGAGTCAACCTCGGCGTCGAGCGCGCCAAGGTTCTCGCTCGAGCGCTCAAGGTCCATCCGGCAGTTCTGGTGTTCCCGGGGTGGAACGTCGAGCATGAGCCGGCGGCCTGAGAAAAGGCAATGACCTACGATCACCAATACTCCGAAGTCGAGGCGCTCTTCGGCACCGAGCCGGAACGTTCTCTCAAACGATTCTCGGACCAACTGAAGCCCGGCTCGACGGTGCTGGACATCGGCGCGGGCCACGGACGCAACGCCCTGTTTCTGGCGAGGCAAGGCATCACCGTGCAGGCACTGGAGCCGTCCGGCGTCGCTGCCGCCGAACTGAACCGAATCGCCGAGACCGAGGCCTTGCCTCTCGAGGTGTTCCCCACGACCTTCGAGGAATTCGTTCCTTCCGTCGATTCCTATGCCGGGCTTCTCATTTTCGGACTGATGCCGGACCTCGGAACGGATGCCATTCTCGACCTTGCGATGAAAATCGACCGGTGGAGCGGTCCGGAAACTCTGGTATGGCTGACCGGCTTCACTACCGAGGACCCCGCCTATCCTCACCACAGGGCGTCATGGACTGCTGTCGGCAAGAACTCATTTCTCAGTCCCGAAGGGCGGATCCGAACCTACCTCGAACCGGGGGAGATTCTGCGCCTGTTCGAAGACCTCTCACCTCTCCACCACTGGGAGGGCCTGGGTCCGGAACACCGTCACGGTGACGGTCCTTTGGAACGGCACGGCCTGTTCGAGGTCGTATTGCGCAAGGCTCCTGCTGAGGGTTCCGGTGGCTGTCCCGGACACTGATTCTGCCCCTGAATCTATCGCTGCCAAATGTCGCTGACCCCGCCCCTGCCCCGGCCGCTGAATCTGCCCCTGTTTCCTGGCCCTGTCCCTGTCGCGGCCCCTGGTCCTGACGCTGGATTTCAACCCCGGCCTTCGGGGGCGCTTTGAGACAACCGTGAACTCAAGAAGCCACCGATCGCCCCCGCTCGATCATTTCCCGGAGGGGCAACATTTCTCGAGCCGGAAGGAGGGCCGCCCCTCCGGAGAATGACCTCGACGGCCTACGGCGTTGGCCGAGACTCGGTGTCTAACCGTGTCGCCGTGGGTTCCCGCCATGGCGTCGAAAACGCCATGAGCGGAGCGCCCCGTCGGAGAGGGGCGCTCGTGATTTTCGGCATCACGGCAGGCCGGTTTCTGGGCCGACCGGTGACCGATCACCCCTTCGGACTGAGAACCTGCGAGAAAAAGAGTGTCCCTTTCTCCGGATAGGTCACGATGCGGGGCAGGAGCCCCGCGCTCCAGGACGGCGTCCCAGCAGCGCCTTTGGCTTCTTTCCTTGTGCCTTTTTGTGGCTAATTCTTGAGTCCTGCTGACGCCTGAGCCGACACCTACTCCAGATTCTGAACCTGCTCCCGAACCCGTTCGACGGCGCCTTTGGCATCAACGACACGGTCGGCAATGCCCAGTTCCCGGCACTTCGTGCCCAGGGTGTTGAGCTCCCGGTGGATCTCCTGGCAGAGGAAATCCAGCGCTCGGCCGACGGGGCCGCCATCCGCGATCCGCCTTGAGAAGCTTTCGAGGTGAGTCCGCAAACGCACAACCTCTTCGGACACGTCGGCCTTGTCGGCCAGCAGCGCCGCCTCGTGCACCAAGCGCTCCTCGTCGACCCCGCGACCCTCGAGCAGGTCACCGATCTTTTCTTTGAGGCGCTCGAACACCCGTCGCCGGAATTGATCCGTTTGGGGCTCGAACCAGTCGAGGAATGTTCTGATCTCCCCAAGGTCGAGGTTGATCTGTTCGGCCAGCCGTGCGCCCTCCTGGCCGCGCATTTGGGCAAAAGCGTTGGCCGCTTCGGCCACGACCCGCCGGAGAGCCGCAACTTCGTCCTCGTCGAGTACCGCCGATTCGGCGGTGACGTTGACCAGTCCGGGTACAGCCAGCAGATCGCCGGCCGAAACCACCAGCCCTTCGAGTTGGCCCATTAAATCCTCGAGTCCAGTCCGGTTGACCAGAACCCGGGAGTTGGGGGCCTGCAACCGCTGAAAATCCACCTGAACGGTGATGCGACCCCGCTGAGCGACCCGTTCCACCTCCTGGCGAACAGCCGCCTCGACCTCGGGCAGTTCCTCCCTGAAGCTCAGGCGAACCTGAACATCCAGGTACCGGTTGTTGACGGCCCGGACGACGACGCCCACCGAAAAGCGGTCGGACAGTCCGTCCCGCGAGGTCCCGAAACCCGTCATGGAAGACGCTGACCTGCTCATAACGCACGAGCTCTTTCAGCCAGGGATCGAGCGATGACCATGCGCTGCACCTCGGAGGTGCCTTCGTAGATGGTCACGACACGGGCGTCCCGGAAGAGGCGCTCGACGGTGTACTCCGACGAGAAACCATAACCTCCATGAATCTGGATGGCGTGGGCAACAACCCTGTTGCACATCTCGGAGGCGAAGAGCTTCGCCGCCGCCGACTCCCGCGAATGGCGTCCGGGTTGGCCCGCCGCCCAAACAGCCCTCTGCAACAGCCCTCGGGCCGCCTCGATCTCGGTGTCCATGTCGGCCAGGCGGAAGGCGATGGCCTGGTGCTCGATGATCGCCTTGCCGAATTGTCTGCGGTCTCTGGCATATCGCAATGATTCTTCGAGCGCCGCTTCGGCGATGCCGACCGATTGGGCGGCGATGCCGAGGCGGCTGTGATCAAGGGTAGCCAAAGCTATCTTCAACCCCTGGCCTTCGGCGCCGAGCATGGCGCTCTTGGGTACGACAGCCCCTTCCAGTGCCACCATGCAGGTTTTGGAGGAACGCAGTCCCATCTTCTCCTCGGGCTTGGCAAAGACGACACCGTCCTGCTCCCCGTCCAGGATGAAGGCCGTAATGCCCTTAGGCCCGAGCGCGGGATCTGAGGTCGCCAGACAGACGAAAAACCGCCCGACCACCCCGTTGGTGATCCAGGCCTTCGAGCCGTCGAGCACCCAGTGATCACCGCCGTCCCGGTAGCGGGTCGTCAGACCACTCGCATCGGAACCCGCCTGGGGTTCGGTCAGCATGAAACCACCGAGGGTTTCGCCCGAGGCCAACGGCGGCAGGAATTCGGCCTTCTGCTCCTCGGTTCCGAAGGTGACGATCGGCCAGCAGCATACGGAGTTGGAAACCGTCATGCCGACCGCGACCGAGGCGTCGACCCTGGCCAGTTCCTCAACTGCCAGGAGGTAGGAGAGCAAATCCATGTCGGCTCCACCGTAGCTTTCAGGAACCGTCATCCCCAACAAGCCGAGCTCCGCCATCTCCCGAAAGATATCCTCGGGAAACTCGCGCGTACGATCCCTTTCGGCCGCGCCGGGCCGGACGCGTTCTTCGGCAAAGGAACGCACCATGTCCTGCACCATCTGTTGCTGTTCGTCGATTGAAAAGTCCATCACGAGTCCTCCATTTGGGCCGCCAAGGGTACCGCCGCTCAGGGCTCAAAACAACTCGGCATTACTGTGAAAACGAGAGGTCTCATACAGCAGCTTCTGCTCGGGCTTTCAGCTTCTCTCTTCGTCGACGTAGTGCCTGATCTTCTCGAACGCCTGCCCGATACTGTCCACCTCCCACAGAATCGGCTGGTAGGTGGTGATCGGATAGGAGGTGGCAGCGGCCTCGGCCGGGTCGAACGGGCGGATCTCAACCTCACTCTCGAGCGAGTGGGCGAGTTCGCCGTAGCTGGAAAGCAGGCCGGCGCCGTAGGCCTTGAGCTGTCCCTCCTCCCGAACAACCCCGTATTCGACAGTGAACCAATAGAGCGTTGCCAGCCGTTCGATCTGTTCGTCGGTCGCGCCGTGGGAGGCCTCTCCGATCTTCTGTGTCAGATCGGCAAATTCAGGAATGGCCAGCATCGGTGCATGCCCCATCAGCTCGTGGCAGATGTCCGGTTCAGGTGTGTAGAGAGGGCGCTCATGGTATCGGATGTACTGGGTGGAACAGAAGATCCTGCGGGAGAGGTGCTCGAGAAAGTCACGAGCCCCGACCAGGCCGGCAACCGGCTGCATGCGAAAACCGGTCCGGTCTTTCATGAAGGCATCGACGTCGGCAATCTGAGGTATGCGGTCCGCCGGATAATCGAGGTCGGAAAAAATCTGATTGAATTCGCGACAGGCGTGGGTCGAAAACAGCGAGGTCAATCCCTGATAGACCTCAGCCCAGGTCCGATTCTCGACGTCGGTGTAGGTGATCCGAGGGATCGGGGCACCCGACGAGTGACCCAGGGCGAAGAGAGCAATCTCATCGCGCCGCGCCCGATAGACCGGGTCGTTGAACCCCGGGTGGTCTGCCTGCAATTCGATCAGTGCAACATCCATCACGCCTCCTTGCTAACCACCGGCTTTCCCAAGTCGACACCTCAGGGCGCGAGCCTCACTGAACGGACCCAATTCCTCGACCGCGACGGCGAGAACTCGGAGAGCCTCCCTCTCTCGACCCCCGGCAATCAACGCATCGACCTCGTCGAGCGCCTCTTGCACTGCCGGTCTGCGCCTGGCTTCGGCATCATCACTTTCGGCCCGCCGGGTCTCGACCAAAAGGCTCCGGAAGTCGGAATCCTCTGGATCGAACGCCAGAGCCGCTTCGATCATGGCAACAACATCCGAAAAGGGCTTCTTTGCATCCAGCGCCTCGTGGATCTTGATTCGGTGGCGATCCCGCTCTCGGGTCTTGATCGCCTCGGCCGTTCGAGCGGCCAAATCTTCAAACCCCGGGCCCGGCCCGTAAAGCCGACGCGCCAGAACAAGCTCCCGCTCGGCATGGTCCAGTTGTCCTTCCGCAAGACGCTTCTCGATGCTCCCAACCGCTGAAGCGATATCCTTTGCCCTTCGAAAGTCCCTCTCCCCGACCTGAAACACCTCGGCTGCCTGATCAACAGCATCGAGGGCTTCCGGGTGGTCCGCGGCCATCTTCCGCGCCGAATCCAGCGCCGCCCGGGCTCGTTTGAAATCCTGGGCCTCGACCGCCCTTCCGATCTCCGCCACAGCCTTGGCGATTCTTTTCTCCATCCCCTGATGAGCTTTCGCCGCCTTGCTCACCATCACACGGAGCGACGGCTCTTCCTCGAAGGACCCAAGGCTCGAAACAGCGGCATCGAGCAGGACCACCGCCGCAGAGAATCGGCAGGCTCCCACCAATCGATCCAGACCGCTCGAGGTCTCCTCGACGATACGGCGACGCGTGGCCTCCTCCTCCTTGAGCCGTTGGCTTTCCGCCGCTTCGGCAAGGGCCTTCTGGAGCCTCCGGTCATCCGGCTCAAGCTCAAGGGCAATCTCCAGCTTGAGACCAGCCGCAATGAAGTCTTCGGCGTCGAACAGGCCTGCAGCCTCATCTCGAAGGGCCTCGACTCGTCGCTTGCGATCATGGACTTCCAGGTCTCGGAGTTCCTCCGGAAACCCGGCGAATCTCGGATGATCCCCGTAGAGTTTTTCGGCCAGTTTCAGCGACCGTCGAACACCTTCAATGTCCTCCGCCTGCAACGAGGCCTCGATGGCAACCGCGGTCCGCTCGATCTCGGCCTGGAGGCGGCGGCTTTCGAGCCAGGAGGACAATCCGGCCTCGGCCTGATCCAGGAGTTCAATGGACTCGGCATCGCCCGGCGTCAGCACCAGGGCCTCCCGAACCATCGGCACGGCATCCTCCCACTGGTCGTCCTTCATCAGGACTCGTGCCGCCTCAAGAATTTCGGCCGCCCGAATCCTTCTTCCGGCCGCGGCCTGTTCTGCCTGATTCACCGCCTCCGACAGGTCCGTAAATACCGTATGTGTGCCAAGCTCCTCGGACCGGCGCCTCAGGGTCTCTCGGGCATCATCAAAATGCTCAGTCCTGATCAATTCCTCGATCTCAACCGCTGCCTGCTCCCGCCTCCGTTGCATCGCCGTATCGGCACGGTCGAGGGTCTCGACCAGCTTTGCAACCTCAAGGCGACCCGGGGCGAGGTTCTCGGCAGTCTCCAACTGAAGCCGGGCCTCGTCGAAATGCTGAGCTTCGATCAGCTTTTCGGCGCCCAACAGCAGGGCGCGTATCTGCCGGTTTGTGCCCGTTCGGCGGTCTCCGGACCTCCCTCCCTCAGGGAGGGCTTCGGTCCCACTCCGTGGAGACCTGGGGCCGGGAATCAAATCCATTTCCGGACCCGGCAGGCCCGGTTCTCCCTGGGACGGCGTCGTTTCGACCCCGAAGTTCCGGTCCAGACGACTCTGGGTACTGCCGGGTTTGTCGACAGGGATCTTGGCCGTCGGGGTCCTCTGCCCCTCGAAGACCCCATCAAGAAATGTCTTTTCCACGGGGAAGTCCGCCTGCAGTTCGCCAATGACCTTTTGGAACTCACCGGCCGTCTGGAATCTCTCGCTCTGGTCCTTTTCAAGAGCCCTGAGCACCAGGGCCCTCAGAGGGTCTGGGATCCGACCGTGCGGGTCAGACGTCTCGAAGGATGCCGGTGGGTGCATCAGATGACCGCTGATCAGGGACGAGATGTTCTTCCCCTTGATCGGATAGACGCCGGTCAGCAGCTCATACAAGACAACCCCGAAGGAATAGAGGTCACTCCGGGGATCGACCTCATGGCCTTCCCGGCTTTGAAACTGCTCGGGAGAGGAGTACCTGACCTTGCCGAGGAATGTGCCGGTTGCGGTCAGGTGTTCGTTGCCCTCCCGCACCTTGGCAATACCGAGGTCGATCAACTTGACCAACAGATTTCCTTCATCGTCTCGGCTGATCAGCAGATTGTCCGGCGAGATGTCCCGATGCACGATCTCCTTCTTGTGGAGGTATCCGATAACGTCAAGGCTCTGACAGGCCATTTCGAGGACCACACCCAACGGGACCATTTTCGTCAGCTTGACCAGACCGTGAAGGTCGATACCGTCTATGAACTCCATCGCCAGGAAGAAATAACCACTTTCGTCCATCGTGAAGTCGTAGACCTGGGCCAGATTGGCGTGGCGGAGCCGAATCGCCGTCTTGGCCTCACGGACAAACCGTTTACGAAGCACTGCGTCCTCGGCCAGGTGAGGCCTCATGACCTTGATGACCCTGATTTCATCAAGAAGGCGGTGGCGGACCTTGTAGACCGCACCCATCCCGCCTTCGCTCATCTTCTCGAGGATCTCGTATTTCCCCTCAAGCTGTTGAAACGGTATTGCCACGCTCTCGGTCTCCTCATTCAATCCGGCCGGACCCGGACTCCACTTCATTCTGCACCTCGGAGGTGTCTAACAAACCTATTGAGTCACGGACCTAGTGTCAACCGAGTTGGGCTACAATTGACATTCTTCGGAGGTATCAGTGCAAAGAGAACCAAACACTCTATTTCGGCTACGGCTACGGCTCGACCATACTCCGGCGGGCGGCATTGGTATTTCCGGCCGGGACCCCGGGAGTTTCTGATGCGGCTCGCCACCATCCAAACGGCGGGAGGGCTTCGAGCGGCCGTATGGTGCCGAACGGCCTCGGATGAGTTGTGGGTTGATATTTCGGAAGCGTCGAAAGTCCTTGGACTCGGGAACCTCGGCCCGTCTGTGCGGGGAATCCTGGCTCAGGAAGGCCCAGGCCTCTCAACGCCCCGCCTGATCGTCTCCGAACTCAAGGATGTGCCCGTGCCCGACGACATCAGTTCGTGGCCCACCAACGGCGCACGCCTCGCACCACCAATTCCAGACCC
>JBDLIO010000025.1:0-11106 GCA_039714865.1 Acidobacteriota bacterium
CCTGCCCCGGGAGGTGGCCGCATTGGAAATTCGGGCGGCGATGCTGGCGTTGGACGAAGTGTTGGGCTCGGTGGACGACGAAGAGGTTCTTGACGAGGTCTTCTCGGCCTTTTGTGTCGGCAAATGAGAATGTCATGGTGAAGACCTGGGATGTTGTCGTTGTTGGCGCAGGGCATGCCGGCATTGAAGCGGCGATGGCGGCAGCGCGCATGGGTGCGACCGTCTGTGTTGTCACCCTTCATAAAGAGACGATCGGCCAGATGCCGTGCAATCCGGCGGCGGGGGGCATCGGCAAAGGCCACCTCATCGCCGAACTGGACGCGTTGGGGGGTATTCAGGGTTGGGCGGTTGACCGATCAGGGATTCAATTCAGACGGCTCAACGCCTCCAGAGGTCCGGCGGTGTGGGGCCCAAGGGCCCAGTGCGACAAGGAGCGCTACAGCCTTTTGATGCGCCGACTCCTGGCTCGGGCCCAAGGCATCACGGTCATTGAGGGCGAAGCAACCACGATCCTTCTTGAGGGAGGGCGGGCCTCCGGTGTGGGTCTGGCGGGAGGACGAACGGTTCGCGGCCGTTCTGTTATTTTGACGACCGGCACCTTCCTGGGCGGCGTACTTCACACTGGGGATGATCGGCGGGAAGGCGGGCGCTTTGGAGAGCGCCCCAGTGTTGGTCTTGGAGAAGAGCTTCGGGCGATGGGTCTGGAGTTGCGGCGATTCAAGACGGGCACACCACCGAGGATTGAACGAGACAGCCTGGACTACACAAAGCTGGAAATCCAGGAGGGGGATTCCAACCCGGCGCCTTTTTCATGGAGGAGCCGAACGGTGGCCAACAAGGCCGCTTGTTGGGTGGGCCGCACACCGGAGGTTGTTCGGGAAATTATCGAAGAAAACCTTCACCGGTCGCCTCTCTTTGGTGGGCGGATTGATGGTGTGGGGCCGAGGTATTGTCCATCAATTGAAGACAAGGTCGTTCGTTTTCCCCACCACAAGGAACATACGGTCTTTTTGGAGCCGGAGACGTTGCGGGGTTCGAGCATGTATGTCAATGGGCTCTCAACATCCCTTCCGGCCGATGTTCAAGAAAGAGTGGTTCGAGCCGTTCCCGGCTTTGAGGGGGCCTCCTTCATTCGTTATGGCTACGCGGTGGAGTACGACGTTGTGGCTCCGCGACAGGTTGGGCACGATCTTCAGGTGTCGTCGGTCCCCGCTCTCTATTTGGCGGGACAGATCATGGGAACCTCGGGCTATGAGGAGGCGGCCGCGTTGGGGTTTGTCGCCGGAGTCAATGCGGTGGCGTCACTGTGGGGGGGCACCGGGCTTCGATTGGGACGCGAACAGGCTTACATTGGTGTACTAGTGGACGACTTGGTGAACCGAGAACATCGGGAACCCTATCGAATGTTCACATCCCGCGCCGAACACCGGCTTCTGATGGGCGTCGATTCCGCGAGAGAACGGTTGATGGCCGAGGGTGTTCGTCTGGGACTGGTTCCGGCCCAAGTGTTTCACGTGGAACAATCCCAATGGGAGAGTCGCCGCCGGGTGACCGAGGTGCTCGAAAATAGCGCGTTGGCGCCGGACCGGGCGACGCGGGAGCGATTCCATAAGAGTCTTGGGATCGAGTTGCGGACACCGACCACATGGGCGGGAATACTCCGGAGGCAGGATGTCGACCACAAAAGGGCCGCGGAAATCGCGCCGGACCTCGGAGGAATGTCGGCGGAAGACCAGGAGATCATTGTTGGCCAGTTGCGATATTCGGGCTACATTGATCGTCATGCCCGTGAACGATCGAGGGTCGAGCGGTTGAGGCACATCCATATCCCGGAAGATTTTTCTTATCAGGCGGTTGTTGGTCTTTCCCGGGAGGTCTTGGAAGAGATGGAGAGGCTTCGCCCGAAAACGCTGGCCGAAGCCGAACGCCTGGCGGGTGTGACGCCGGCGGCCATGGCATTGATTGCCGGACGTTTGAGCGCCGCAAAAAGAGGGTGATGAGATGGGTGGGCCATCGTTTGTGGATCTCCTTAAGGACCGGGCGCCGACTGAGGCGATTGATCGTCTTGCGGCCTACGGGGACCTTCTTGAGCGGTGGGCCGATCGGCACAACCTGGTCAGGGTGGCTGACCGGAGGGAGTTGGTTGATCGGCATATTCTGGAGTCGTTGGCTCCCAGGGAGCATCTCAACACCACGGGCCGCCTGGTGGATGTCGGAAGTGGTGCAGGCCTTCCGGGCGTGCCGTTGCTATGCGCGATGGAGGGGTGGTCCGGACTTCTGGTTGAGCCTCGACAGAAACGATGGGCCTTTTTGAGTCTGGTCGTTCGGGAGTTGGGCCTCGATGCGGAGGTTGTTCGGGCGAGGTATGAAACGGTGAAGGAGACAGGCTTTGACCTGGTGACAGCCCGGGCGGTTGGTCGACACGAGACCTTGTTGGCGTGGGCCGCCCAGCATATTGATCCAGCAGGGGCCGTGGCGATTTGGGCGACCGTGGACGAGGTCCGCAGCCTTGGTGGGCTCTTGGGGTGGTCTGTGTTAAGCTCGCCGCTTCCCGGCCTCGATAGGGGTCGTCTTATCTTTTTTAAGGTGTGTTCCACGTGAAACCTCGTATCGTCGCCGTCGCCAACCAGAAGGGTGGAGTAGGAAAGACAACGACAGTTGTCAATCTCGGGGCGACGCTGGCAGCGTACGAACAGCGCACGTTGATTGTCGACCTCGACCCGCAATCCAACTGCACCTCCGGCTTGGGGATGGAGGGGGTCACTGAGGCAACAGGGACCAGCTATGGGTTGATCATCAACGGGTCGGAGCCCAACGCAATGGTCAGACCGACGGGCTTTCCTCATCTTTCGATCATTCCGGCAACCCCTGATCTTGCGGGAGCTGAGGTTGAGTTGGTCGGCATGGTGGGACGTGAGTTCAGGGTTCGAGACGGGCTGCGCCAGATTGAGGGCTGCCGCTATCTCTTGATGGATTGTCCTCCGGCTTTGGGTCAATTGACCATTAATGCGCTGACTGCTGCCGATGGGCTCCTGATACCGATTCAGTGTGAGTATTTTGCTCTCGAGGGCGTCAGTGAACTGATGAAGACCATCGAACAGGTCAGGCGGTTCCTGAATCCCGGCCTGGAAATTGACGGAGTCATCCTGACAATGTTCGACGAGCGCACCAATCTCGCACGCCAGGTTGCCGAGGAGGTTCGAGGCGTCTTCGGAGACCTGGTTTTCGAGACGGTGATTCCCCGGAATATTCGCCTGGCTGAAGCCCCCTCCTTTGGAAGGCCCATTCACGCCTACGACCTCCGAAGCCGGGGCGCACAGGCCTACCTTCATCTTGGCCGGGAGTATCTGGGCCGCATGGAGGCGCTCCATGGCTAAGAAGGTATTGGGACGGGGTCTCAAGGCCCTTTTGCCGGAAATACCGCAGGCCCAAGCCGGATT
This sequence comes from Acidobacteriota bacterium, assembly GCA_039714865.1. GTDB lineage: Bacteria > Acidobacteriota > Thermoanaerobaculia > Thermoanaerobaculales > Sulfomarinibacteraceae > DAOWGJ01. The sequence continues at coordinate 3,441 of JBDLIO010000025.1, forward strand.
TGCGCTTATCGAACTGAGCCGACTGGTTGCCAACCCTCGACAACCGCGGTCGAGATTCGAGACCGAAGCACTGGAGGAGTTATCGTCGTCCATTGTGGAACATGGTGTGCTCCAACCCCTTCTAGTCAGTGAAGACGGGCCGGGCCGCTATCTCATTCTGGCTGGAGAGCGGCGATGGCGGGCGGCCAAAAAGGCGGGACTCGAGCGGATCCCGGTCGTTATTCGGGAGAAGGTTGACGGCCAACGCGAGCTTGAATTGGCGCTCGTGGAAAACCTGCAGCGCCGCGATCTGACGGCGCTCGAGGAGGCGCGGGCTTTCGAACAACTTCGGACCGGTCGGGGATTGTCTCAGGCGCAGATCGCCGAACGGGTTGGTGTCGACCGCAGTACCGTCGCCAACGCCCTCCGTCTTTTGAAGCTGCCGGCGCGCATCCAACTTCTGGTCGAGGAGGGGCGGTTGTCTGCGGGCCACGGACGGGCCCTGCTGGCTTTTGCCTCCGAAGACGAAATGGAGGTATGGGCTGACCGGGTTGTTGCTGAAGGGATCAGCGTGCGGGTACTTGAGCGGGCCGCAGCGACGGCACGCCATACGAGAGAGGCGCCCGTCGGTCGAAAGGGGCCGACTGAACCCAAAGACCCAAACATCATTAACGCGGAAAAAAGACTTTCTCTCAAAATTGGAACAAAAGTTGAGATCAACAAACACCAAAAGGGTGGAAAGATTGTGGTTTCGTGTTCGAGCCATGATGAACTCCTTCGTGTGTTTGATCTCCTGATTGGAGACGAATGATGGCGCGTGGCGGTGATTGTCTCAATGGTTTTGTTGACTCGGGTTGTGTGATTCGCGGCGAATTGGAATTCAAGAACGCTTTTCGCCTGGACGGCAGGGTCGAGGGCCGAATTCAGTCTTCGGCGGAACTGCTTGTCGGAGAGACCGGAAGCGTCGATGGCGAGATCGACGTGGCCAGGTGCGTCATTGGCGGCGAGGTTCGTGGTACCATTCGCGCCACAGAGCAGGTGGTTTTACATGCTTCAGCCAAGGTTTGGGCTGAGGTTCAGACCCCGACTTTGGTGATGGAAGAGGGAGCCTTCCTTGAGGGGAAGGTCGTCATGGACAAAAAAACCGACTTGAAAGCGGTTGACGACACCAAGGCGATGAAATCGTGAGTGCAGCTGCGTTTTTTGGTTACTTGAGCCTGTTTGAGTTGGCATTGGAACACCCCTGGAGCCGCGAATGACCCCACCAAATCTATCCATAATCCTCATTATGCTCTGTTTCTGGGTGACCTTGTGGTTGGTCAACCGGTTCCTGATTCGTCCCGTCAATACCGTTTTGGACCAACGCAACGATCGAATCGATGGCGCTCAAGAAAAATGGACCGCCAAGAACGAGGAACTTCTTTCGGCGACAGCCCGAATCGAAGACGACCTCGTTGAGGCCGCACGCGCTGCCGCGAAGGTTCGCGAGACGTACCGCACCGAGGCCCAAGAGGAAAAGCAGCTGCAATTGGACACCGCAAGAAAAGATGCGGAAGAACGGCTTGAGGCCGCACTGGAGGGCCTTGACCTTGATGCCGAGAAGGCCCGAAGCGACCTGAGAACACGGGCTGAAGACCTCTCCCAGGAGTTCGCCCAGCGGCTTCTGGGGCGGGAGGTGCACCCGTGAAGTCAATCAGCACCTGGGTAGTCGTTTTCCTTGTCCTCTTGGGTCTGGCTTATGGGGTCGATCACGGAGAGGTCAAGCTCGGCATTCCGGTCTTCGTATGGTTGGCTCTCAATCTGACGGTCTTCTTGTTTCTGCTGGCCCGTTTTGTCGGGCGCCCACTCGGGGCCTTCCTCGAGGCGAGAAAAGAAGGAATCGCCGGTGATCTCAAACAAGCGGAAGAGCGCCTGGTCGAAGCGGAGACGTTGAAAACCGAGGTCTTGGATCGCCTGAGCAAGGTTGAGGCCGAAGTCACCGAAATCCACCAGCGGTCGGAGAATCTCGGACGGGAAGAGGCCGAAAGAATCAAGGCAGAAGGCCAAAAAGAGGCCGAGCGTCTTCTTCAGAGAGTCACCGACGAAATTTCTCAACGAGAGTCTGAAACACGTGAGGCGCTGGCCAAAGAGACCGCCGAATTGACGGCCCGGTTGGCGCACGACCTCCTCCAAAAAGGCATGACGGACGCGGACCGGAAGAGGGTGATGGACCGAAGCGTTGAGGCGCTTCGCCCCGCAGGGCGGGAGGATTGATGTCGAATTTCAGGGCGGCGCCCTATGTCAAGGCGTTGTTTGAAGTCGCGGGATCCGGCAGTGCTGCCGAAGCGATGACGGACGGACTCGACCGTGTGGCAGAAGCCTTGCGGGTGGTTCCGGAACTGCAACGAACGATGGTGTCGCCGTTGGTACCGGCGGAGATCAAGAACAAAATCCTGGACCAGGTTTTGGATTCTCTGGAAATTTCGGGTCCGGTTCGCCGGTTCGTCGGTGTAGTTCAGGGCCATTTTCGCCTTGAGCATATGGACGACATCGCCGCCGGTTTCCGCTCGATGGTTGATCGGTCGTTGGGGCGCGTGCATGCGCAGATAGAGGTCGCCTCGGCCCTGGACCCCGCGGGGCAAAAGGCCCTCCTTGAGGCTCTGCGTGAGGTCCTGGGGACTGATGTTGTGGCCGATTATGTTGAAAACCCGGAATTGCTGGGAGGATTCCGGGTTCAGGTAGGTTCCAAACTCTTTGATGGGTCACTGGCCGGACAATTGAATCAACTGGGCCGAGGGGCCCTGTGAGACAGGGGTAGAGTATGCAGATTAAAGCCGCCGAAATCGCGGACATCATCCGCCAACAGATTGAAGGACACGAAACCACCGTTGACATGTCGGAAGTGGGCACCGTCATTTCGGTTGGTGATGGTATCGCCCGCGTCTACGGACTCGATGGTGCGATGTCCGGTGAGTTGCTGGAGTTTCCCAATAATGTCTACGGTCTTGCCCTCAACCTCGAAGACGACAACGTTGGGTGTGTGTTGATGGGTGAGGTCCACCTGATCAGCGAGGGTGACCAGGTCAAGAGGACCGGACGCATCATGGACGTGCCGGTGGGTCCCTCCCTTGTCGGCCGGGTCGTTGATCCCCTCGGCAACCCCCTGGACGGCAAAGGGCCGATCGTCTCGACGGAGAGATATCCGATGGAGCGGATTGCTCCCGGCGTCGTCGCCCGGCAGCCGGTCACTGAGCCGATGCAGACCGGGATCAAGGCCATCGACGCGATGATTCCGATCGGCCGCGGCCAGCGTGAGTTGATCATCGGCGACCGGCAGACCGGGAAGACCGCCATCATCATCGACTCCATCATCAACCAGAAGGGCACCGGCAATATCTGCATCTACGTGGCGATCGGCCAGAAGGCCTCGACCGTCGCTCAGGTGATTGCAACCCTGGATAAACACGGAGCGATGGAACACACGATCATTGTCTCCGCGACGGCGGCCGAACCGGCGCCTGTTCAGTACCTCGCACCTTATGCCGGCGCGGCGCTTGGCGAGTACTTCCTGTTCAATGGCGGTCACGCAGTCGTTTTCTACGACGATCTGACCAAACACGCCCAGGCATATCGAGAGCTTTCGCTTCTCTTGAGGCGCCCCCCGGGTCGTGAGGCCTACCCGGGCGATGTGTTCTATCTGCACTCCCGGTTGCTCGAGCGGGCCGCAAAACTCAGTGACGAAAATGGTGGCGGCAGCCTGACGGCGTTGCCGGTGATCGAAACCCAGATGGGCGATGTCTCGGCATACATTCCGACAAACGTTATTTCAATCACCGACGGGCAGATCTACCTCGAGGGCGATCTCTTCTTTGCCGGACAGAGGCCTGCGGTCAACGTCGGCCTGTCGGTCAGCCGCGTCGGCGGCAATGCCCAGATCAAGGCGATGAAATCGATTGCCGGATCCCTCAGGCTCGAATTGGCCCAGTACCGGGAGTTGGCGGCTTTTGCCCAGTTTGGATCCGATCTCGACAAAGCGACCCAGCATCAGTTGGCTCGTGGCGCACGATTGATGGAGATTCTCAAACAGGGACAGTACAACCCGTTGCCGGTGGATATGCAGATCGCATCGATTTTCGCCGGTACCAAGGGTCATTTGGACGGCCTAAAGGTCTCGGCGATCGGCGCCTTTGAACCTTTCCTCCACACCGTTGTCGGCGACGAGGCCGCAGTGGCGCTGACTACGATCAAGGAGACTGGAAAGCTGGACGATGAGACCACCGAAACCTTGACCAGGGTCATCAATGGGGCGGTTTCTTGGTTCCTGAAGGAACACCCGGAGGCAGGCCTTGCCGAACACTAGGGATATCCAGCTTCGGATCCGCTCCGTCAAGGGAACGCAGCAGATCACCAAGGCCATGAAGATGGTGGCTGCGGCCAAACTCAGGCGGGCGCAGAGCGCGGTGACCGAGGCGCGGCCGTACGCGGACACCCTGGCCAGGGTATTGGCGAGGGTCTCTGATCGAACGGAGTATATTCACCCGCTGTTGGAGCGACGAGAGGGTAGGCGAGCGTGGATCCTTGTGGTCACCTCCGATAAGGGGCTCTGTGGCTCCTTCAACGCAAACCTCCTTCGCAGTGTCGAAAAGGAGCTGCGGTCCGCCGGGCGGTGGGAGTCCGTCGAAGTCATTGCCGTCGGACGAAAGGGTGCGGAGTACTTCGCCAACCGGGAATGGGCCGTCGTGCACGAAGAACGCGAGACCATGGCCAAGCTGGGACCGGGAGACGGCCCGCGGCTTGCCGAAATGTGCATCAAGGCCTTCAAATCGGGCCAGGTAGACGAGGTCTACGTGATGTACAACCGCTTCATTAATTTGATACGGCACGAGATGACCACCGAAAGACTGTTGCCGATCGAACCGCCGACTGTTGAGAGCGGTGGGGCACAAGAGTCCGAAGTGGACTATCTCTATGAACCGGCGCCGGAAGTCTTGCTGGAGACGCTGCTGCCGGGTTATGTCGAGGTGTCGGTTCAGGCGGCTTTGCTGGACTCCGCTGCCGCGGAGCAGGCGGCCCGAATGACCTCGATGGAAGCGGCCACCAAGAACGCCGACGAGATGATCGACAGCCTGACGCTGCTGTTCAACCGCACGCGGCAGGCCGCCATCACCAAAGAACTGATCGAGATCGTCTCCGGCGCGCAAGCGCTGGCAGAGTAGGGAGAGAGTCAATGAGTGGAAGAGTAGAAGGTCGCGTTGTGTCGGTCATCGGGCCGGTAATGGATGTGGAGTTCCCCGAGGACCACCTGCCGGCAATCCTCAACGCGGTCCATGTCAAGGATGACGGCCAATTGGGCGCCATTCCCATTGACGTGACGGCCGAGGTTGCCCAGCACCTTGGTGAGGGCCGGGTGCGTTGTGTTGCGATGGAAGATACCGGAGGTGTCGTCCGCGGGATGACCGCGTTGGATCTCGGTCAGCCGATCTCCGTTCCCGTCGGTCGCCAGACCTTGGGCCGAGTGCTCAATGTTCTGGGTGAGCCTGTTGACGGGAAGGGTCCGGTGGAGACCGAAGCTCGGTCGTCGATCCACCGTGAACCCCCTCCACTGGAAGAGCAGAGCACTGAAGTCGAGATGTTCGAAACCGGCATCAAGGTCGTCGACCTTCTCGAGCCGTATTCCAAGGGCGGCAAGACCGGCCTGTTCGGCGGCGCCGGCGTCGGCAAGACGGTGTTGATCATGGAGTTGATCAACAACGTCGCCCTCCAGCACGGTGGTTTTTCCGTCTTTTCCGGTGTCGGGGAGCGGACCCGCGAGGGCAACGACCTGTGGCTGGAAATGACCGAAGCGGGCGTTATTGATCCCGAGGACTGGGAAAAATCCAAGGTGGCCTTGATCTACGGTCAGATGACCGAGCCTCCGGGCGCGCGGCTGCGGGTTGGTTTGACCGGCTTGACGGTTGCGGAGCACTTTCGTGATGTCGAAGGCCAGGACGTGCTCCTTTTCATCGACAATATCTTCCGTTTCACCCAGGCCGGCTCCGAGGTGTCTGCGCTATTGGGCCGAATGCCCTCGGCAGTTGGATACCAGCCCAACCTGGCGACCGAAATGGGTGAACTGCAGGAGCGGATCACCTCGACCAAGAAGGGTTCGGTCACGTCGGTTCAGGCAATCTACGTACCGGCCGACGACCTGACTGACCCGGCCCCGGCGACGGCCTTTGCCCACCTGGACGCGACCTCGGTTCTTTCACGGCAGATTGCCGAGTTGGGAATCTATCCAGCCGTCGACCCGTTGGCTTCGACCTCGAGAATTCTCGATCCCGGCGTCGTCGGTGAAGAGCACTATATGGTTGCGCGCGAGGTCCAGCAGATCCTTCAGCGCTACAAAGATCTTCAGGACATCATTGCTATTCTCGGCATCGATGAACTTTCCGAAGAGGATCGCCTGACTGTCGGTCGGGCGCGGAAGATCCAGCGCTTCCTGTCACAGCCCTTCCATGTTGCCGAACAGTTCACCGGCTTCAAGGGCCGGTACGTCAAGGTCGAGGATACGATCAAGGGCTTTAAGATGTTGGCCCAAGGTGAACTCGATCATCTCCCTGAGCAGGCATTCTTGTATGTCGGCACGATCGAAGAGGCCATTGAGAAGGCCGAGAAGATGAAGGAGGCGTGATGGGAGAGCGGTTGCACCTCGAAATCGTGACTCGTCACCGACGGGTGATGGAGGTTGAGGTGGATGAGGTCCGATTGCCCGGGGTGATGGGCGAGTTGGGCATTCTTCCGGGCCACACCCCGCTGTTGACGGCCTTGGCCATTGGGAGGGTCTCCTATTCCGCCGACGGCCAAGAGCGACAACTGGTCGTCAAGAATGGTTTCGCCGAGGTTCAACCAGACCGTGTGACCGTCCTGGCGCGAGAGGCCCTTTTGCCTGACGAGATTGACAGGGATCACGAACTGAAAGAGCGAGATGCAGCGAGTGAAGCGTTGAAATCCGTCGATTTTGAAGAATTTGAGGCTGTTGACGGACGCCTGCGGTCGGCAGAAGCCGCCCTTGAGGTTCTCGAAAAGGCCTAGGCCTTGGTGGGACCTATGGACGCGGTCCGTATTGGCCTTTTGAATTCATGAGAATGCTGATTGGCTGCGTGGTTGGCGAATCCTGCCACGCCATAGGTAGTGGCGCTTCGCGGCGGGTAGAGATTATTTCAGAACCAGCCAGACCAGACCGGATGTACCGACCGCACCATTTCAGTTCTTGAAAAATAGATGTTTGTAAGCGGGTCCGTCAGGTCCCGCTATATTATTACCTACCGCGCGAAGCGCACCAGAGGATCCTTCCAGCGGGTAAGGTCTACTGATACTCCGCCCCCAAAATGACACTGACGATGATTGCACCTACCGCCAGGGGAGCGGCAAAGCGAATGAGAAAGCGCCAGACGCCGAAGGTCGTCATTCGGCCGTGGCCCATCTCAAGTTCCTTACGGTTTTCATTCTTGGACAGAAGCCACCCGACAAAGAGAGCGGTCAAGAACCCGCCAATCGGCAAAAACCAATTACTTGCGAGGTAGTCGAGGGTTCCGAAGATGCCTGCCGTTGAGGGTCGACCGATGAGATTGATCTTGGACAGGGCATCGACGCTGCCGAGACTCAGGGCGTTGAGGATTCCGAAAAGCGCAATGGACGAACCCATGATAAGGGTGGCTCTACGCCGGGC
>JBDLIO010000026.1:0-11085 GCA_039714865.1 Acidobacteriota bacterium
ATCATCGCGTTCTCGAGTACAACTTCCATGCGCTCGGCGTCGGTGACGAAATAGGGGGAGAGGTAGCCGCGGTCGAACTGCATGCCCTCGACGACTTCGAGGGTGGTGTCCAGGCCCTTGGCTTCTTCGACCGTGATCACGCCGTCCTTGCCGACCTTCTCCATGGCGTCGCGAATGATGTTGCCGATCTCCTCGTCGGAGTTGGCGGAGATGGCGCCGACGGCGCCGATGGCGTCACCCTCGATGGGCTTGGCCAGGCCGTTGACGAAATCGACGACCTTGCGGGAGGCCATGTCGATGCCGCGCTTCAACTCCATGGGGTTGGCGCCGGCGGTGACGTTCTTGATGCCTTCGCGATAGATCGCCTGGGCGAGCACGGTCGCGGTCGTCGTGCCGTCGCCGGCAACGTCGGAAGTCTTCGAAGCGACCTCACGCACCATCTGCGCACCCATGTTCTCGAGGGGGTCGGGCAGTTCGATCTCTTTGGCAACCGTCACACCGTCCTTGGTGATGGTCGGCGAGCCGAATTTCTTTTCGAGGACCACGTTGCGGCCCTTGGGGCCGAGGGTGACCTTGACGGCGTCGGCCAATTGGTTGACGCCGGCCATCATCTTGGCGCGCGCGTCCTCGGAATATACGATTCTCTTACCAGCCATGTCAGCCTCCGCTACTTCTTCACGATGGCAAGGATCTCGTCCTCGCGCACGATGGTGTGTTCAATGTCGTCGATCTTGATCTCGGTGCCCGAGTACTTGCCGATCAGTACGATGTCGCCGACCTTGACGGTCATGGGCATACGCTTGCCGTCCTCGTCAAACTTGCCATCGCCGATTGCAACGATCTCGGCCTCTTGGGGTTTTTCTTTGGCGGTGTCCGGGATAATGATCCCTCCACGCATTTCCTCAGCCGCTTCGGCGCGCTTGAGGAGGACCCGATCATACAAAGGTGTAATTTGCATCTATCTTTCTCCTTTCGGTTTGGCTCTCATTATTGGCACTCGGTCAGCCCGAGTGACAGCGGGGAATATACGGCTTGAGAGACCTGGTGTCAACCCCTGAAAGTCAATTTCTGAGGAAAGTTCACTCAGATGCTGATCGCCAAAAATGGCCCCAGAATCTAATAAGTGGTGACTCAGAAATGAAGATTTTCGGACCGTCAAAGCCGAATCTGCAAGCCCTGATCCCCAATCCCCAATCCCTAATCCCGGGACCCTGACCTCGCGGTTACCGACCATCCATGGCATTGTTATCAGGTGACAACCTCAGCCGTTGATTTTCTCAGCCTCGCTGAACGAGAGGCCTCCCGGTACGGTGGCGAGAGCCTGGTTTTCCTCAGGGAGTTGCTGCAAAACGCCAGAGACGCCGGAGCGCGCAGGGTCGCCATCGAGACCAGGTCTGAGGATGGAGTTGAGGCAATCAGGGTGACGGATGACGGCCGGGGAATGGCTCTGGACCACGCCCGACGTTTTCTTCTGACCCTGTATGCCTCGAGCAAGAGGGAGAAACCAGACGCCGCCGGGCGATTCGGAGTGGGTTTCTGGTCAATTCTGAGGTTTGAGGCATCCGAGATCACGATTCGGTCCCGCCCGGCGGAGTCCGAAGAGGGCTGGGAGATCATCTTCGATTCCGGTCTGGAGGTCCGGGACGATCGACAGTGCCGGATGGAGGTGGGCACAACCGTGCAGATGGAACGTCCGGCCCGGACGGGTGATCTCGGAGCCTTGGCCTGGGATCTGGTTCGACAGGATGCGCGCCATCTACGGCAAAAGGACGACCCCGAGACTTTGCTGGAGGTCATGGTCAACGGACGCCGGGCGACAGAGAGGATGAGACCGGAAGAGCCGGGTCTCTATTTCCGCCGACCCGGGTTGAGAGGGGCGATCTCTCTGGGCTCGGTGTCCGAGGTGACGCTGCTCGCCCATGGTCTGAGGGTTCGGTCTGCCTCTTGTGTGGACGATTTGCTGCTTCGGCCGGGCCGCCGGCAGAGACGATCGCACCGTCTCCCGGCCTCCGGCCTTTCGCCCAGGGTGGTTGTCGACAGCGATCGTCTGGCCGTATTGATGGACCGCGGCGACGTGGCCCAGGACCGCGCTCTGGTAGCCGTGGCTCGGGTCATTCGGTCGGAGACCCGCCGTCTTTGCGAAATGGAACTCGAACGGTTGGCGCCTCGGTCGTGGTGGCGGAAAGTCCAGGATGCCGTGATGGGGCGGCGGGGCGCGATTGGTTTGAGCGTTCTGATGTTGATCGCGGCGGCGCTCTGCCTTTGGGGGGCATCGGTTTTGATTGAGAGACTGCCTCGACCGGCGATCCCGGGAACGAAGGAAAATCGTGGGTTGATGCCTGAGCCCTATATTGACCGGTCCTCTTCCTACGGCGGCCCGGTGACCGAAACGATCGATGGCGTTGGAGGCGTGCCCGATCTCGTCTACCGTCCCTCGGGTCAACGGCCGTACCTGGCGGCCTTCCGCGTGGCCGGTATCGACGAAGGGGGAAAGCCGCTCAAAAGCGAGCGGCCTTTGCGATCGGCCGAAGGGTGGCACGCCCCCTCGGAATCGAGCATGGATTTTGAGCTCAGGTTTCTGGCATCCGGATCTCTCCTGCGGCTTCCGGTTCCGACAGGGCACATGGTCGAGGGAGAGTCGATTGTTCTCAACGGACACGCTGCCGAACTGTGGTTGACAGCTGATGATGAACCGGTACTTCGACTCGAAGGCGAGGTGTCAGGGCGGATTGCCTACCGAACCGTCGAGTGCGCGTTCGAGGGGCAGGCTGGCGGGCGGTGGCCTGGTCTGCCGCCTCAAGTCGCGCGGACGGCCATTGGTTTGAAGGGTCTTCCCCCTCGGCAGCGAATTGAAGAGGCGATCAAGCTGGTCTGGGTCTCGTTGGGGTCATCCAGGCCACTTGAGAACTCGAACCCGGATGACTCTCCGGCGCCAGGCTTTTTCGGACAGGTCTTCAGGGCCGGCGGAGGTGATTGTGACGTCGTCAATACCGTTCTGGCGGCCGTTCTCTCCGAGGCCGGACTGAGATCGAGGTTGGCCGTTGGGTGGATCGGTGCCGGGGGAGTGCCAATGGCAGGTCTTCATGCCTGGGTTGAGGTCGATCTGGGAGGTGGTCGTTGGGTTCCGGCCGATGCAACGGTCCCGACACAGGACGGGGCGGTCGTGCAGCTTCCCGAACAACCGGTTGAACGAGGGCTTGAAGAGCGTCCCGAAGGGAATCAGGACCGGTCACTGCGCCGGGCAGGCCTGCTCGGTGGGGGCGCCCTGCTACTGGGTGCCGCCTTTGCAGTGTGGAGGTTGAGACCCGGGCGGGAGTTCAAGGCCTCCACGGACCTCGATCCCGGTCCTCTGGTCGAGTCGCTGGTGAGGGACCGGGAGGCATGGCCTGGATTTGCCGAGGCCAGGAGACGAAACCTGGTTCCGGCCCATGGTGTGGATCGTCAGTCTCTGGCCGGCATTGAAGAGGCCACCTCGCGTGTGGGGCTGTTTGTTGCTGAGTCTCCGGGCGAGTGGGTGGAGCGGGTCAGAGAGGGAGGCGCCTTGGTCCTGGACGGATCGACCCGTGCCGGAAGCGTTTCGGCAGCAGCTTTCGGCGCTTTCGATCTCGATAGATGGCAGACTCTGTGGCGGCGGTCTCGAAAAGACGAGTTTGGTTTGCAGGTTCAAGAAGCCCTCCGTAGGCACGGACTGAAGCTGGAACTTCGATTTGCAGCCGGTGTGCCCGGTGGCGTTGGATTGGGTTTTGTCGTGCACGGTGGGGCGAAGGCGTGGGTGGTGATCGACGACAATAGCCGTGATTGGCGGCGGTGCAACGATCATGTGGACAAGAACCGGCCCGAGGCCATCTTCCGGGCCGCCGATGTCGTCGTCGGTTTGCTGCCGTTGTCCTGGCTTCCCGCCCAAGAGGCCTTGGCGGAGTTGGCCGAGAGCGCTCTGATGTTGACGGAGCATCAGCCGGTATGACTCAGCCCACTCAATCATTGCTCTCGGTCGATCCGGACGCTGCATTCGAGGCAGTGGCTCATGATCAGATTGGCGGCCCCTATCAGGTTCCGGCCGAATTGGTCCGCTTGGTACTTGCCTTCGGGGCTACCGGTGTCAACGTTCAATGCCGAAGGGGGCGGGTCGTGGTCGAGGCCCACGGGGCCGTCGTGCCGGAGTCGGCTCTCGAAGCCCTGAGCCGGGCCTCCTGTCAGGGAGACGATGTCGCCAGGCTCCAGGCCCTGGCGGTTCTGGAAGATCTTGATGCCTCGGCCCTTGGCTGGGCGGTTGGCTTGAATGCGAGGCGGCTGGTGATCCGCACGTGGAACCGGGGGCGGGTGACCACGCTGGGCGGCAGGGGGCGCGAAGCACTTCGGCTGTCGCACGATGAAGGTCATCGGAAAGACGGAATTCTCATCGAAATGACCGGGCCGCACCTCAATTTCAAACGAGCGCACAGGTGGCTGGAAATTGCCTGCCGTTTTTCTGCTGTTGCCGTCATCGTCAACGGCACGGATGTGCGGCGTGACTTGGATTCAGGGTCCTTTCGGGCTCGGATCGCGTCGCCCTTGCCGGCTGTGATCGCACTCGGGGTCGATCTGGGTGCGCCGAGGCTGTGGTTGTTGCGCCACGGGGTTGTGGCGACTCGTGTTGGCATTCCCAACTGGCCGCCGTTCGAAGCAGCCGTCGAATTGCAGGATCTGGTGCAGGGTAGAGCCTCGGCTGCACAACTCAGGCAGGCTGTGACGCCGCATCTCGGGCGATTGGTTGCCCGAGTCGTCGAGTTGACCTTGAGAGTGGTACCGCGCCTTCCCGAGTTGCAGGACAATCACCGACAACGCCTGACCTCTGTGCTGTTGAAAGCTGCGGAAAGGGGCCTGGCACTGGAGGCCATCCGGCAATCGCCCTTTTTGAAAATCGTCGATGTCGCCGAGAATCGTTGGGTTTCTCTGGAGGCCCTGGAACAATGGCCGGGACCGGTGCCGGGAGTCTTCGACTGCAATGTGAAACACAAGAAGGTCGACTTTCCCCACCTTTGCCTCGGTTTGGGAGAACGGGAGAGGGTCGCCGGCTTGATCGGCAAGACCTTGCCCGGCGCCGCGATCAGGCGTTTCAGTTTGTTATCCCTTTTCAGACAATCGTTCCGAGCCGTGCTGGATTTCATTCAGGGCTCGTTGGGGCCGCGTCCACTTTCCGACGACCAGTTGACCCTCGAGGAAAGAGGGTTGGTTGAGGCCCTGGAGGGCGGCTTGAGCGTTGAGGGGCAACCGGTTACCGTCTCCCTTTGCCCTGGTCGGCGTGAGCCCCGAAGCAGTGGGCGCCGCCTGGTCCTGGCCCGTGACCGGCCTGAAACCCGGCAGGCTGTTCTGGCGATCTCGAGGGATCCGGCATGGACCTATGTTGTTGCTGTAGCGATGAAACGGCCGAATTGCACGGTGGCCTCCGAAATCCGATCGGCCTGGTCGCTTCGGAGTTCCAAGGAACAGTGAAAAGTCAGTTGAAGGAATTCGTCGAGATCCCAGAATAAGGGAGGAGGGAGATTGTCGCTGATGTTGTCTGGAATGTTGTCTGGAATGTTGTTGGCCCAGGAGACCGGTTATGAAGGAGGAGGTGCCGCCGGTGTGGTGGTCCTGGTGATGCCGGGTTGTGGTAAGGTCAACGACAAGATATAAGGTTCGATTTTTTTCTTGAGTAGAAAAAGGAGAAGGCATGTCAACCATCGGTTCGATCATCATGTTCGCCGGCGCCATCGGTGCCCTGATCTTCTGGATTATGATTCTGATCGTAGCTTTCAAAAAGCACATCGGCTGGGGCCTCGGCAGCCTCTTCATTCCCTTTGTCGGGCTGGTCTTCGTCTTCATGAATTGGTCCGAGACCAAGACGCCCTTCCTGCGTGGTTTGATCTGCGTTGCCGTGCAGATTGTCGGCGGTGTCATCGCGGCGATGGGGGCTTCCGGCTGAGGCATTTCGGCAGCGTCTCAGGCGCTCCGCTGAAAACCCCGGCCCACCGAATTGCCCAGGTGAGGTCTGCCGATGGTATTACTCGGCAGCGTCGAAGAGCTCGTCGAGGGCCTCGGCGGAGCGGTCGTCGAGTTGCAGGAACTGGACCCCGATGCCGCTGATCTCTTCCCGTCCGTCCCGGGTGTGGCGAACGACCTCGGCTCGGCCGGTCACCAGGTGGTCACCGTTGGGGCTCCGGAAACTGAAGTCGAATTGTTGCCCGACGTCGAGCATATTGGACGTGTCCAGGAGCATTCCCGAGCGCGACACGTTCTGGGTGTAGGTTCGGATCTGACAATCGCGGCTGCCGATTCCGATGCTCAGGCGTGTCATCAGCCGGATCGGCGTTCGGGCTCCTACGTCGATCACATCGACGATCGCCTGGCGGAGACGATCCGGATCGTCGATCGAAACCACCCGGTTGACTCCGTTTCCGACATAGGCATTGGCCTCCTCGCCCCGGTCCGAGGTCGTCAGAACCACCAGCCCGGCTTCCCTGCAGGGGCAAGCAATGGATCGGACCGTTTGCACGAAGTCCCCGAAAGGATGGTCTCCCAGTGGAAGGGTGACAATGATGCCGTCGTATCGACGACTTTTCACTGCAGCAAGTGAGGCGTAAAAACCCCGAACGTGGTCCAGATCAAAGCCCACCGGCGTCGCCAGAAGGTCCCATAGCTCCGATGTTCCATCGGCAGCAAACAGGATCGAAGGAGGGCTCGGTGGCTTGCGATCCATTCCATAAAGTGTATCTCAGACGGCCCGGAGGTGCACAGGTTCTGGTTTCGCCGGGTCAGGAAAAGACCACGCTGCAGCATGTGACAGCGCCCTCGGCCTTGGCCAGTTCGGAGGCCGGGACGGTGAGAATGTTCAATCCCGCTTCTTCGAGGCGTCGCCGAGTGAGGGGAAACTCAGCGGGGTAGATCAACCGGGATTCGACGAGGAGGGCATTGGCACCCTGTCCTTCGGTCGGATCGACCTCCACCACCGTTGAAACGCCGAACTGACTGACATGGTCTTGGTTGTACTCGGAGTGCAGCAGCAGTAGTTCACCATCGACTCGATGGAGATCCAACTGCAATCACCCTCTCCCTTTTTGCTTTTGAGCATCGGCGCCCTCTACCGCACCGGTGGGCCGAGAGCCTTCATGACGTTGTTTTGCGGACTCCTTGATCCTGCGATCCGTCGACGCCTTTGCCGGGGACGCGCCGGTCCTTGACGACCGGAGCCTGGTAGTCATTCGTAAGAGCTGATCGCCGAGAGTTCCCGACGAAGGCGGACGACGAAACGGGCGCCGCCTTGAGCCCGGTTCCCGGCCGTGACGGTGCCGCCGTATCCCTCCACGATCGCCTTGACGATCGCCAGACCCAACCCCATATGACCTCGGCCGGGATCTGTGCCCGGTCGATAGGAAAAGAACCGATTGAAGATCCGGTCGAGGTGTTCCGGGGGAATGCCGGGCCCGCCATCCTCGATGACGACCTCGGCCCAGTCACCTACCTCTTTCATCGATACCATGACCTGCCTGTTCGAAGGCGTGAAGCCGACAGCGTTGGCCAGGAGGTTTTCGAAGACCTGGAGGAGACGATCCCCGGAAGCCCAAATCCGGATTTCCTGGTCAGGAAGATTCAGGTTAATCGTTGGACCTTGATCAGGGCGGCGTCTCCTGAAGGCTTCTCGAACTCCCTCGAGGAGGGCGCCGAGCGGCACCTGGTCGCGGTCCTCTCTTTCTATCAACATCTCGATGCGAGAGATTTCCTGGGCGCCTGAGAGAAGCCTTTCCAAACGGGCGACATCGGCCTGGATGTTCTCCAGCATCGTGTGCCGAATCTTGGGGTCGCTTTCATCAAGGGCGACCTCCGTCGTTGCGCGAATGGAGGCCAGTGGGTTTTTGAACTCGTGGGACAGGTCCGATGCCAGGCTCTCCGTTGCGCTCAGGTGATCCTCGAGACGCCGGGTCAGGTCGGCCAGTGCCCGCTCGAGATCCCCGATCTCATCCCTGCGTTCTCCGGCTTCGAATCCGCCCGTCAGTCGGCCGCGGCGGTCGAGAATCTCTTCGGAGCGTCGTCGAAGCTGGGTTAAGGGTCGGGCAATCGTCAATCCGAGCAGCAGGGACAGGGCCCCGGCGACAACGAGACTGATCAGCACCACGCGAGCGACGTCGAGCCGCACCGCATAGAGGGTGTTCATGACCCTCCATGTGGACTGGGAGACCAGGACGGCGCCCACTACCTCTCCGTCGACTCGAATGGGGATGGCGATATGGAGTTCGACGGTGTCGCGGCCTACAGTCGGTCTGATCAAAGTTGTGGCGCCGTAGCGGCCCTCGAGAGCCTTCTGAACAGCCGTGCTGGGCAGCTCGTCGAAGGGTTGAGCCGGTGAGGTGTCCGGAAGACTCTGGCCTGTCAGCAACCGGAGTGCACGGACCGGGAGCATGATGATCCTGTAAAGGGGACGTTCCCGTTCAGAGCTGGTGGTCGGCTCGATTGTCGTTTCCTCAGGTTCTCGACGGGGACCCAGCGCCGAGGAGTCGGCGATCACTCCACCATTGTGGTCGACGACCCGAAGCCTGGCGATATGCCGCATCCCCAGGTGGAGCAGGATGCTGCGGGCATCACTGCTCTCCAGACGGCCGGTTGCCTCCAGCGCGGCCGCCAGGAGGCGCCCCTCCTGGCCCATCGTTCGCTCCTGCGCTTCGAGCAGGTGACGTTCGTAGGTATCCAGCAGCAGGACCCCGGCGGCGGGGAGAAATACCAGGAGCAGATTGAAGGCCAACAGCCGGATTGAAATACTCGACAGTAAACGCAGGATTCTGCCGCGTGCCATCAGGGTACCGACCGGGTTTGGCGTTGCCGGGGTTGGCTCGGTCGAACAGAAAGAGCGTTCTTTGCCAGGTCGCCCATGCGGACGAAATCCGCTTTCTCAAGGACCGTTCGGCCAACGGGACTCCCTGAGTTCTGAGGGGCGAACGGCCCTTGAGATTGACCCGCCTTGGCGGGGGGGCGAACGTCTGGTCCACCTCGGTGGTGGGCTCTGTGTTCCTCTGTGTTCTCTGTGTCTCTGTGGTGAATTTTGTAGGCGCCTAAGCTGATAGCTGAGAGCCGACAGCTGAGAGCTTTCATCACTCGGCGCCTTCTTGATAGCGGTAGCCGAGTCCGTAGACCGTCTGGACCGCGTCGAAGTCGGGTTCGAGGGCCTGGAATTTCTTGCGCAGTCGTTTGATGTGGCTGTCGATCGTGCGGTCGGATACGAAGGTGTCGTGGGGATATCCTTCATCCATCAATTGTTGGCGTGTCTTGACATGCCCGGGGCGCCGGGCCAGAGAACACAGGATCAGAAATTCCGTCACCGTCAGCGCAACCGGTTTCCCGTTCCAGGTGGCGAGATAGCGTTGAAGATCGAGTTCCAGCGGGCCGACGACGACCATGTCCTGGGCAGGCGTCGCCGGAGCGCCGGCGAGCGCCATTCTTCGGAAGAGGACCTTGACCCTGGCCAGGAGTTCGCGCATGGAAAAGGGCTTGCACAGATAGTCGTCGGCGCCCAGCTCGAGCCCCAGGACCTTGTCGAACTCCTCGTCCTTCGATGTCAGGAAGATGATCGGAA
This sequence comes from Acidobacteriota bacterium, assembly GCA_039714865.1. Classification (GTDB taxonomy): domain Bacteria; phylum Acidobacteriota; class Thermoanaerobaculia; order Thermoanaerobaculales; family Sulfomarinibacteraceae; genus DAOWGJ01. The sequence continues at coordinate 9,584 of JBDLIO010000026.1, forward strand.
GCGTCTCCGATCGGGCCCGCAGCCGTCGGCACAGCTCCAGACCGTCCATCCGGGGCATCAGGATATCGAGGATGGCAAGGTCGGGCATCGAGCCTTGTTCGAAGGCCTCCCAGGCTTCGGCGCCGTCTGAAAAACGGCGAACCCGGTAGCCTTCCCGTTCCAGGGCTCTGCCGACGCTCTCCAGAATCCCGGCTTCATCATCGACTACGGCGACTGTTCCTTCGGTGGCGTCGTGCATGGGTAGAGTTTAACCCGGCGGAGCCGGGTTTGGGCTCAGGGTTCACGGTTCAGGGAATAGGGGATAGGGAGCGGCGTGCAGGGGTAGCTGACAGCGACAGGCGCAGTCATTCGGTCGAATGCCTGTGGTACTCTTTTTTTGTGGACCAGGTGACAATTCTGATGGTTTTTCTCGTCTCACTGTGCCTTGCGGGTGGGCTTGTCTTCGTCCACAAGAGAAACCAGAAACACCTGGCGTTGCTGCTGACCCGGATCGACCAACTCGAGAGCCATACCGGTGGTCAAGACGGAGTATCGAAGGCCGATACGGCCCTGTTCGCCGTCCGTGAGCCCGAGATCCAGGAGGGAGTTTCTCCTGCTGTTTCCGGTGACGTGCTGGCTGGACGGACGAGCTTCGTCAATCGAGTCGTCGAGGGGCAGACGGACCGACCCGCTTTGACTGGGGAGCTGGCGATCCGGTGTGTGCACGCAAGGCTGGAGGAAAACCTACTTCCGGCGGAACTCGCCTCCGAGCTGTCAATTTCCCTGCGCACACTCGAGCGCGGCCTGGCGGCCGAGCTGGGCTGCACGCCGCGCCAGCTCATCCTGGCCATGAAGATGCGCGAAGCACGGAGACTTCTCGAGACCGGCAGGTACCGTGTCAACGAGGTCGCTTTTCAGCTCGGGTTCTCGGACCCTTCCGGTTTCTCGAGGCGCTTTCGTTCCTTCTACCACGTGTCCCCGAACACGGTCGTTCGCCGTCATGCCACCTGAACCCCGAGTTGTTAGTATTCGAGCACAAGGGATCACGATGTGACTGAGATCGGCGCCAGGATTCGTGATATTCGTCTCGTTGAACGTCTCGGTAAAGGTGGTATGGGTGAGGTGTTCGTCGGGGTTGACGAACGTCTCGGGCGAGAGGTGGCGGTCAAGACGATGCTCCAGGCACGGCGCCTGGACGGCACCGCCAGGGCAAGATTCAAGCGAGAGGCGCAGATTCTCTCTCGGCTTGAGCACCCGAACATCTGCCGGCTCTATGATCTCGTGGAGGAGGACGGCAACGAGTACATTGTGCTCGAGTTGGTCCGAGGAAAGACCCTGCGCGAGGAGCTCGACGAAGGGCTCGACGACGCTGGACGCATGCGTGTCGCCGAGCAGGTGGCGGCCGCCCTGGTGGTGGCGCACTCAATGACCGTGGTCCACCGGGATCTCAAGCCGGAAAACATCATGGTCGCCGAAGGCGGGCTGGTCAAAGTGCTCGACTTCGGTCTGGCTCGACATGAGGA
>JBDLIO010000027.1:0-10996 GCA_039714865.1 Acidobacteriota bacterium
CAGCGAAAATCCAAAAGCCGACAGCTGACAGCCGACAGCTGACAGCTGATAGCTGATAGCTCCTAATGCACCTTCACCGCGGGATCTTCTTCGTCCATGCCGTGGGTCATGACGAAGAAATAGGCCGCGAAGGGTTCCGTGTCGGACTCCGCCATCATCTCGAAGATGAACTCGCCGTCGAGTTCTCCGGCGAACCCCCGGACCCAGGCGACCTGTTCGGGTGCGACCAGAATCTCTCCCTGGGGCCGTTTGCCCCTGATCGCCTGAATCACCAGGGTGTCGTTCTCCTCGGTGCCGAAACCCCAGTGGATGTCCGGGTCGTCGTAGACCACGGATTCGGGTGTGCCGGCTCGAAGAATGCAATTGGGGTGGGTCATGAGCCATGCCCAGAACTCAGGAAGGCTGAGGGTCAGTTCGTCGTTCATCGTCGTCTCCAAACGGGCATGGTAACACCTTCGGGGTCTGGGGTGGAATTTGTGGGGTAGGGGAAAGCACGGGAAAGGGCAGTCCATCAAAACCGTGTGAGATCCTTGAGCGCCCACCAGAGAAAGGCCCACCAGAAGGCAAAGGCGAGCAGACCTCCAATGACGATGCAGCCGAGTCCGGCGCCGACGGCCTTGAGGAGGGATCCGCCGGCGATCGCAGTGTCCTCGGGCTTGACTCCAGATTTGCTCGTCATTGCAGTTTGGGAACGATCGGTGTGTTCCCGGGACTTGAGATATTTCCATAGAACCAGGGTGAGTGCGGTCCCTGATATCAGCAGGACGACAGCGGTGAGTCCGAAAAATCCAATTGACATGCTCGTTAGCCGCCATCCGAAAAAGGCGCGATCAGGAGTGCCAGGGATCGGGAACCGACGACGTAGCTGGTGGCATCGACCGGTTGTTCGTCGCCGGGCGTCGTGATGTCTTCCGGCGAGGGGAGGCTTGTGTCGATGAAGCGGCGCCAGTGGCCGGCAGGAGGTAGCTGGAACGGCAGGCTTTTGGTCCATGAGTTGAACATCAAGTGTCCGATCATGAATGTCGAGAAACGCACGGTGACGGCGATGCTCCTGCTGTTCTCGGACCAGTCCGGCGTATCCAGGGTGACGCCGTGCCAACGGATGTGTGATGTGCGAAGCACCTGGTCGAGGGTCATCCTCTCGGGGACAGCGAGGTGTTCCGGGTGGAGGCGAAAAGCTACCAGGAGTTTGACGAAACGATGGATGTCGGCGTGGCGCTCGAGCAGAGTCCAGTCGAACCAGGACAGTTCGTTATCCTGGCAATAGGCATTGTTGTTCCCTCGCTGGGACCGCCGGACCTCGTCGCCCATCAGGAGCATCGGTGTTCCCAGGGACAGCAGGGTGATGGCCAGGTGGTTCTTGACCTGGCGATTGCGCAGGTCCTCGATCTTCGGGTCATCGGTCGGACCTTCGATGCCGTTGTTGTCGCTCAGGTTGTGGTCGGATCCGTCGCGGCTGTCCTCGGAGTTGTCTTCGTTGTGTTTCTGCGCATACGAGACCAGATCGTTGACGGTGAAGCCATCGTGGCAGGTGATGAAGTTGATGCTCTGCTCGGGCTCCCGGTTTTCCTCTCGGTAGAGGTCGGGACTTGCCAGAAGACGTTCGGGCAGCCGCTTGACGGAATCCCGGTCGCCACGCACGAAGCGGCGGACGTCGTCCCTGAAGACTCCGTTCCACTCGGTCCAACGATCGCCGAGGAAGGAACCGACCTGATACAGCCCTCCGGCGTCCCAGGCCTCGGCGATCAGCTTGGTTCCGGCCAAAGTGGGGTCGGTCTCGATGTCCCAGAGAATCGGTGGATTCTCGAGGGGTTCGCCGTCTTCGTCGCGGGACAGGATCGAAGCGAGGTCGAAGCGGAAGCCGTCGATATGCATCTCTTCGACCCAATAGCGAAGACTGTCGAGGATCATCCGCCGAACCACGGATCTGTTGGCGTTGAGCGTATTCCCGGTTCCCGAAAAATCGGCGTACAGAGAGGGATCCTCAGGGTCGGGAATGTAGTACGTGGGATTGTCGAGTCCCTTGAATGACATGACCGGACCGCGGTGGTCCCCTTCGGCGGTGTGGTTGTAGACGACGTCCAGGATGACTTCGATGCCCGCACTGTGGAGAGCCTTGACCATGTCCCGAAATTCCCGGATGGGTCCCAAAACGCTCGTGTCCGAGGAGTAGGCTGCGTGGGGAGCGAAGAAAGAGACGGGGCAGTAGCCCCAATAGTTGGTCAGGCCCGCAGGGGCATCCTGGGCGTCGAACTGAAAGACCGGCAGCAGTTCGACCGCGGTGATTCCGAGATCGACCAGGTAGGGGATTTTTTCGATCAACCCGGCATAGGTGCCGCGGAGGGAAGGCTCGACTCCTGACGAGGGGTGGCGCGTGAAGCCGCCGACGTGCATCTCGTAGATGATGGTGTCCGAATACGGCCGCCGCAGGGGCGTATCGCCCTCCCAGTCGTAGCCTCGGCGGTCGGTGACGATCGTGCGCATCGCGGTGGCCGTCGTGTCCTGGCGGCCCCGTGCTGCTTGTCGACTGTAGGCCGCCGGCACGCCGACCGCACAGGCATAAGGATCGAGCAGGAGCTTCGAGGGGTCGAACCGATGACCCGAATCTCCGTTCGCCGGTCCGCCGGCCCTCCATCCGTAGGCTTGGCCCGGGGCCAGTCCCGGGACTTCGATGTGCCAGTAGTGAAACGTGCGGTTGGTATGCCGGTCAAGAGTCAAGACCCTGCTGGGCTCTGTGTCATCGACATCGTCGAACAGAACCAGCTCCATCCGGGCCGCGGTACGGGAATACACGCTGAAATTGACGCCTGTCGGTGTCGGGGTTGCTCCTAGGGGAGAGCTGCGACCGGGGAGGTTGGGCATGGTTTATTTTAACCCGGCTGTGAAGAAGGAGGGGGATAAAGGGTCGAAGAGGTCAAAGGGGGCAAAGGGGTCAGGACCGCTGCCGGCCCAGAAGAATGAGAGCGCCCAATACCCCAAATCGGGACGTGCCATTCTTTGCATTGTCCCCAAGGTAACCTCCAGACATTCTATTGGGTGCGGACAATGCATAGGGTGGCAATCCTCGGAGAGCGCCCAACCAACCGAGTCTTGGCCAACGCCGTAGGCCGCCGAGGTCATTTCCTCAAGGGGCGATTCTTTCCCCACTTCGAACAATTTTGCCCCTTGAGGAAATGAACCGAGCGGAGGCGTGCTTGCCCGCCTCCGAAGGCCGGGGTTGGAGATCTCAGGAACAAGGAACGGGACAAAAACCGGGGCGGCCTCGGCCGCCCCGGTTGAGTGAAATCCGGCGCCTAATTAGCGGTGGCGTTTTCCGCGGGGCCCTTGGCGGGGTCCGTCCTCGCCACAGTTGCCGCGCCTGTCGGTCCTGATCTGCTCAAGGGCTTCACGCTGTTCAGGGGTCAGAACGGACAGGACCTCTGCTCGGGTCTGCATGCCCAGAAGCATCAGATCGGTATGGAGGGCCGACTGGACTTCGACGAACTGGCGTGCAGCCGCCTCTTCGAACACCGCGGGGTCGTTCGCTTCCCGCCATGCTTCTCTCTGGGTGTGCAGTTGCTCGCCGAGAGCCTGGAACTGGGGACGGGCGTTCTCGAGGATCGATTCGATCTGCCCAATCTGCTCGTCGGTGACGTCGAGGTCGTTAGCCATTCGGAGCATGTGGAGAAGTCGCTGGAAGTCGAAGCCGCCTCCCATCGGGCCGGCCGGCGGGCCACCCCAATGACCATGCCCGGGATGATCGCCTGGAGGGCCGCCCTGAGCACCGACCGGGCCGGTGAATCCGACCAGAACTGTGAACAAGACCAGGGAGATGAGCCAATAACGTTTCATGAGAGCCTCTCTTTCTGCCGCTGTTTGCGGCGGTCGTGTATTCAACGTCTCGAACGGCCCTATTGTTGACCCATTTGGTGTGCAGATGTGTCTGGAGAATGTCAAGAAACGTCAAGCTTGGTCGTTGAATCTCTGGAAAGAGCCCTCAAGTGCTACATTTGTCGTGTATGACGAAGATCCTCCTGGTTGACGACGACGTAGAGCTGTGTCGTTTGGTCTCCGAATTCCTCGAGGGCGAGGGTTGGGAGGTTGCTGCGGTCCACGACGGTGAGCTGGGGGTTGAGCGTATCCTCGGCGAGGGGTGGGACCTGGTCATCCTCGATATCATGCTTCCCGGATGCAACGGGCTGGACGTCTTGCGAAGAATCCGGGAGCGCACTTTGGTCCCGGTTGTGATGCTGACTGCCCGGGGTGACGAAGTGGACCGGATCGTCGGACTGGAATTGGGTGCGGACGACTATCTACCGAAGCCCTTCAATCCGAGGGAACTGGCGGCACGCATGCGTGCGGTGATGCGCCGGACCGGGGCCGATCGAGAATCCGGTGTTGAACGCCTGACTGTCGGGGATCTCGTTCTGGATACGGGCGCTCGCTCCGTCAGGAAGGACGGCGTCACCGTCGATCTGACAGGGGCCGAATACGAACTGCTGGAGATGCTTTTGGTACGGGCTGGCGCCGTGGTCGCTCGAGAGGAGTTGTCGACACGGGCCCTGGGACGCCGGCCGTCTGCCTTCGATCGATCTCTGGACACTCATCTCAGCAATCTGCGCAAGAAACTGGGACCTTTCCCCGAGGGACACGAGAGATTGAAGACCATTCGCGGCGTTGGCTATCAGTATGTCAAGCCGTCGACGGATGGCCCCGGAGATTCCCAGCTGTGAAAAGTCTGTTTTTCCGGCTGTTTCTCTGGTTTTGGCTGAGTCTGGTCCTCGTCGGTGCGGTGTTCGTTGTGTCGTCACCGTTTCTCACTCGGACCCATCCGGGATTGGCTCACTGGGAACACAGAGCAGGAGAGAGAGTCCTGAGCCACGTCGACAGGGTTGCAGAGGCGCTGGAACAGGAGGGCTCCCGGGTCCTGGAGTCTGCCCGTGCCCGACGTCATTTGAAGAGAGCCGGCGGACCGGTTCCGACGATTCAGGTCTTTGATGCTGCCGGTGACGAAATATCGGGCCGCCCCGTTGATCCGGAGGCACGGCGGCTCGCGTCGAGGGCGCTGGAGCAGGGTGAGGCGATGTCCCAACGGCGTGGTGTCAGGCACCTCAGCGCAAAGCCGGTGACCGACGCCGCCGGCCGCCGGTTGGTTGTCGTGGGAGCGATCCTTCGCCGCCCCAGTCCCATCGATCTCCTCGAGCCGGCTGTCCTCTTGCCTCGTCTCTTGCTGTTGGCTCTTGTGGCGGCCGTTCTGGTCTGGTGGTTGGCCCGTCACCTCAGCGCCCCGGTCGGCGCCCTTCGAGAAGCCACCGGTGCGTTGGCTACCGGCGATCTGAGCGCACGAGTGCCGGGGGAGGTCGTTGGGAGATACGACGAGTTTGGGCAGTTGGCACGTGATTTCAACGGCATGGCGGAGCACATCGAACGCATGGTCGAAAACCAGCGGCGACTTCTTGGGGATGTGTCCCACGAGCTTCGGTCCCCGCTGGCCCGCCTCAATGTCGCTCTCGAACTGGCCCGGCAGAAAGCCCCGGGGGTTGCTGAAAATGCCCTGGACCGCGTCGAGTTGGAGAGCTCACGCCTCGACGACCTGATTTCGCGACTCCTGGAATTCACCCGTCTCGACCATGATCAGCTGGAACGAACTCCGACGGATCTGGTTGGGTTGACTGAAGAAATCGTCGCGGATGCGGCGTTTGAGAATAACGGCGCCGAGCTGCACTTCGATCGGCCGAGGGCCGGTGAGGTCTGTGTCGTCGGTGATGGAACACAGCTGCGGGCGGCGATCGACAATGTCATCCGTAATGCTGTCTTCTTCAGCGGCTCCGACACGACTGTCGAGATTGAGGTTGAAATCTCCGGCACACTGGCCCGAGTCCGGGTTTCCGATCGTGGGCCCGGTGTTCCGGAGGCGGAACTTTCGAGGATTTTCGAGGTCTTTTACAGGATCGAGGATGCACGAGACCGGGGTCGAGGCGGAGCGGGACTGGGCCTGGCGATTGCCGCGAGGGCGGTACAGCTCCATGGCGGAACGATCACGGCTCGGAATCGGGATGGAGGAGGCCTGATCGTCGAGATCGATCTCCCCCGCCTGATCTGAGAGCTGGGCCGGCGCAAAAGGCCACAAGAAGAGCAGCCGCAATAAGGCACAAAGATGCAAAAAAAAGAGAAGCCGGATGGAATCCAGCCGGACGCTGGAGAGAAGGGCGGGTTAGGGTTTGCAGGCGGGTCCTTCAGGGCCCGCAGCCAGTCGGGGTCTTCATGCTTCTTGCCGCCAACCTGAACGAATGGGACAGGTATGGGTCGGGTTAAGGGTGCAGGTTCGAAAAGGCTGACCAGCCCGAGAGGATCATCCGCACCCCCATGAAGAGAAATATCAGGCCCAGGAGGATCTTGAGGATGTGGTTGGGAAGGTGTCCCGCGACAAGGGCTCCCACGAGGCTGAAAATCAAGAATGCCGCCATGACGATCAGCCCGGCCTTGACGTCGACCATTCCCTGGCGGTGGTACTGCCAGGCGGCGAGCAGACTGATCGGAGCAGCGACAATTAGCAGGGTCGTGCCCTGAGCAATTTTCTGGGGAAAATCGGTGACGACCGACAGACCGAAGATGATCAGGGCCCCGCCACCTACACCGACCGTGCCCATGACGAGACCCGCGATGGCGCCGATGAGAATCAGTTCAATCATCTGTACTCCGTAGCCGCTGATGAGGATTCTCCCCGTACCTCCGGGTGCCGGATACCTCCGCCCAGATGAGCGGTCCAGGCCATCAGAACAGCAACGACGATCAGCAGGGCCGCAAGACCGCGGACGAGCCATGGTGACGGGCCTTCATCCGCGGCGGTCCTCAAGAGGGCCTGAAGGGCGACGATTCCCGCGAGAATCGCACCGATGAAGGCAGCCCGGCCGATAACGGCGTGCTGCTCGGCGAGGGCCACTGTGGCATTGTCGAAACCCGCTCGGAGTTGTTCCAGCGCCGGCGGCCCCGAGCCGTAGGCGATGACCGCACCGACAGCACACACTACGGTGAAGGCACAGCCGGTCAGGATCAGGCGACGGTCGGTGAAGAAAAGTCCAAGGAGCATGACAACCAGCGTGAACACCAAGCCCACGACCGGAAGGTGAACGATGACGATGTGGGTGTAGGCGGCGGTCATGGGAGTCACGATAACCTCGATGAGTGAGGTAGCGGCTCAGAAACTCGAAACTGGAAACTCGAAACTGGGAACAAGAAACACAAAGTTGTCCCTTGGCGGCATGTCACAGTCTGATGGCCGTTGGCGTTGGGCTGATGACAGAAGTGATTCGTCGGATCAGTCAGAAGCGGATTGCATCTATCAATACCACCGAGAAAACCGGGCCCAGTTTCCAGTTTCCAGTTTCTAGTTTCCAATATGTCTCCTCGGACGTGATCCAGGACGCCTGCATTCACTCGTCACTCGTCCCGATCGCCTGTGAGGCTTCGACCCCGGAGTCGACGGCCTCATAGTTGAGTTCGCTCCCCCGCATCGAGTGGGGGATCAGGTAGACGCCCGTCATCACCGCGGCGGCTGCCACGACAAGCATGCGCCCGATCCACTCCTTCTTGATCGGTTTGAAACCGATGGTCGAGCAGGCGAGGATCCAGACGATCCACATGATCAGGACCTTGTTGTCGGTCAGGTCGCCTCCGAACGGCCAGCCGGTCCAGTAGGCGCCGAATGCGTATTTCTGAACGATCGGACCCAGAACCATGCCGCCGACCGTCATGCCGATCAGCGTTGTCCAGGCACTCCAGCGCATCCCCGAAGGGGCGAATATCGCGGACAGGCCGGTTCTGATACCGAACAAAACGGCGAAAAACATCAAGAAGATGTGAGGAATCAATACCGTCGCGGGGACAGGATCCTTGTAGCGGAGGATGACCGTGTCTTCGTCGCCGGAAGGCAGGCGGACCGTGCCTTCCGGGGTCTGCAGGGTCACCGAGTACTCGACCTTTCCGGCCGCAACCTGACGGGGAAGGTCGCCGGTGAGCATGCCATCGTTACTGGTCATCGGAACCGGCGTGAATTCTTCATCGGTCGGATAGCGTCGCCACTCGATGACCGCAGAGGTCTCTCCGCCTGGATCGGGAATTCTGACCTGGGCCGGCGTCGTCGAATTGCCGCTGCGCACGAGGCGATAGGTATGGGTAGTGCCGGCGGCCTCAAAGGCGCCCCGTTTGGGATGGGTGGGGCCGGTCAAACGCTGGTAGATCACCGAGCCGGCCATCAGAACGACGGCGAGAACCCAGATGACGATCTTGAGCCAAATGGCGGTCGTTCCGGCTTTTCGTTTCGAGGGACTCATAGTGCCTCCATTTCCAAGACAACGAATTCTACACGGTCTGTAATCCGCTTTCGGCGGATTACGTTACACTGCCCGGCCGAGGAGGCGTTCATGAGTCACGACGTCAAGCATCTTTCCCGATCCACCCAGACCATCCATGCCGGTCAGTATGCCGATGAGGCGACCGGAGCGGTGGCGCCGCCGATCTTCCAGACCTCGACCTTTGCGTTCACAGACTGTGCCCAAGGCGCAGATCGATTTGCCGGAACCGAGGACGGCTTCATCTATACGCGAATGGGCAACCCGACGATCGCGCGGCTCGAAGAAGCGGTGTCGACGCTGGAATGCGGGTTCGGAGGATTGGCTACCGGCTCGGGCATGGCGGCTCTGACGACCACCCTGTTCGCGGTGCTCAACCAGGGTGACCATCTGGTCGGGACCTCGTCGGTCTACGGACCTTCCCGGGTAGTGATCGAAAGAGATTTTTCTCGCTTCGGCATTGCTTCGACTTTTGTCGACACCTCCGATCCCGAGGCGGTTCGTGCTGCCATCAGGCCGGAAACCAAACTTGTCTTCATCGAGACTCCGGCCAATCCTACGATCGTGCTGACCGACATCACGGCAATCGTCGAGATTGCTCACGCGCACGGCGCTCTGGTGCTGGTTGACAACACATTTGCTTCTCCGATCTTGCAGCGGCCTTTGGAACTCGGCGCCGATATCGTGATGCACTCGATGACCAAGTTCATCGACGGTCACACCGATGTTGTCGGCGGCATGATCGTGCCCAAGACCGAGGCTCTCTTCAAGGAGATTCGCTCGGTTCACTTCTATGTCGGCGCCTGCATGGACCCCCATCAGGCATGGCTGGCGCTGCGAGGCTTCAAGACTCTTTCCCTCAGGGTTCTTGCGGCACAGGAAGGTGCGCAGAAACTGGCGCAGTGGCTGGAATACCACGAAAAGGTCGAGTGGGTGCGGTACCCGGGTCTGGCCAGCCATCCCCAACACGAGTTGTCCCAGCGCCAGATGGACGGTCCGGGCTCGCTGATTTCCTTCGAGGTCAAGGGGGGGCTGGAGGCCGGGGCCAAGCTCCTGAACGCCGTCAAGCTGATGACGCTGGCAGTTTCGCTGGGTGGTGTCGAGAGCCTGATTCAGCACCCTTCGAGCATGACCCACGCCGCGATGAAGGCGGAAGACCGAATCGAAGCCGGAATCAGCGACGGCCTGGTCAGACTCTCGGTCGGCTGTGAAGACGTCGAGGACCTGATCGCCGACCTGCAGCAGGCGTTTGATCAGGTTTGAGTGAGTGGAGGCGGGATCCTCCAGAAGACAATTAACACAGAGACACAGAGAGCACAGAGGAACACAGAGGAGAGTCCCAACGGGGTCGTCAGGGTGCGACCTGTAAGCTGGAACCTGTTGTAACCTGTGGCGCCAATAGCTGCAGCGGAGGTCTCCATGCGAATCCTGATGGTCACCAGTGAATTCGTGCCCCTGGCCAAGACCGGGGGCCTCGCGGACATGGTCGCCGCCCTCTCGGCGGAATTGGCCCGCATGGGGCACGACGTCAGAGTCGTGATGCCTCGGTACTACGGCATCGACATCGAAGGCTGCGAGACAGTCGCCGGGCCCATTGGAGTGCCCCTGGCTTTCGGAGAAACGTGGGCGGCCGTGTATGAAACGCGGCCGGGAAGCGCCGAGGTCCCGGTTTACCTGCTGGATCACGAAGGGCTTTTCGGGCGGGACGGTATCTACGGCACTCGGGCGGAACCGGATTTCCCGGACAATGTGCAACGCTTCACTCTCTTGTGCCGTGGGGCGTTTCAGCTGTGTAAGAGTCTTGGGTGGATACCTGAGGTGATTCACGGCCACGACTGGCCGGCCGCCTTGAGTTCGGTCTATCTCAATACCTGGGAACAGACCGGCCCCTTCGAAAACACCGGGAGCGTGCTGACCATCCACAACCTGGGGTATCAGGGCGTCTATCCCAAGGAGGACATCCATATCACCCAGTTGGATTGGGAGCACTACCACGGTTCGGGTTTCGAGTTCTTCGGCAAGCTCAACCTGCTCAAGGCCGGGCTCCGAAACGCTGACATATTGACCACGGTGTCACCGACCTACGCCCGAGAGATTCAGACCGTCGAACACGGGCACCAGTTGAATGGTCTTCTACGGCATCGCTCGGATGACCTCTTCGGTGTACTCAACGGCATGGACTACGACGATTGGAACCCGGAGAAGGACACGCTGATACCTCAGCAGTACTCCGTGGATTCGATGGGCGGCAAGGCGGTCAACAAGGCGGCGCTTCAGGATGCGTTCGGTTTTCCCAACGACCCGGAACGTCCGATGATCGGCATCGTATCCCGATTGGCGGACCAGAAGGGCTTTGGGGAGCTGTGCGGCCCGACCCACGGTTCGCTGCACGACATCTGTTCGAACTACGAACTCGACGTCGTGATTCTGGGGACCGGCGATCAGTGGTGTGAGGAGGAACTGGCATCGCTCGGAGCGAAGTTGCCGAATCTCGGAGTCAAACTTGCCTTTGACAACCGTGTCGCACATTTGATCGAAGCGGGCAGCGACTTCTTCTTGATGCCGAGCCATTACGAGCCGTGTGGGCTCAATCAGATGTACTCGTTGCGGTACGGGACGCTGCCGATCGTGCATCGAACCGGGGGATTGGCGGACACCGTTGAAAA
>JBDLIO010000028.1:0-10619 GCA_039714865.1 Acidobacteriota bacterium
GGTCTTGTCATTCAATCTCTCCAAATTTCCTCACGGACAGGAAGGATCTCTCCCAGGGCGTCGAATTGACAGATGCCGAGGTGAAGAACCCACCATGCGTACGCCCCCCATCGCTTGACACCCTACCACATTCAAAATTACAATCCGACTGGCCGGTCGAATTATTCCTGCCCGGCCGGAGAATCCAATGTTTAACACTCTCACCAAATCCCCCGTCACGATATTCCTCCACCAAACGGCGCTGCTCTTCTGTACGGCCTTCTCTCTCTCGGGTCCCGCATTCGCTTCTGATCGTCCGACGGTCGACATTACATTTCTGGAGACACCTCCCGTGATTGACGGCGAGATCGGCGACGACGAATGGGCGGGGGCCGCGGTCCTCGACCAGGGGTTCATTCAGTTCAAACCGGAGTTCGGCGAGCCGTCACCCTTCCGGACCGTGGTCCGGATCGGACAGACGGAGGACGCTCTCTACCTGGCTTTCACAGCTTTTGATCCTGACCCCTCACGCCTCGCGGCCTCGGTAACCCAACGGGACGGCAACATCGTGAACGACGACTCGATCTCGTTCTTCCTTGACACTTTCGATTCCAAACGGACCGCCTTTACCTTCGGCACGAACGCGCTGGGGGCCCAATGGGACGGCCGGATCGCCGACAACGGCAGAACGCTCGATCATCTATGGGACGAGGCCTGGGACTGCGCCAGCCAACGCGGCAATGACCGGTGGACGGCCGAGTTCGAAATCCCCTTCGCCATCCTCAGGTATCCACCGGGCTCGGACCGTGTGTGGGGACTGAATATCTTGCGCAACATTCCGCGCAGGATCGAGATGTCACTGTGGTCCAAACCTGCTGAGGGACACCCCATGCGCGTTACCGCCTTTGGAACCATGAGGGGAATCGTACCGCCGACCAGAGATCAGAAAAGCTGGCAGGCGATTCCCTACGCCGTGGCCATCGCCGAAGAGAATCAGGACACGGACTTCGAGATTGGTGGTGATTTCCGCTGGCGCCCATCGAGCTTACTCGGAGTCGACCTGACTCTGAACCCGGACTTCGCGCTCATTGAGGCCGATGTTGAGGCCATCAACCTCAGCCGATTCGAACTCTTCGTCCCCGAGAAACGACCCTTCTTTCTTGAGGGCAACGAGATGTACCAGCAACGCATCCACCAGTTCTACAGCCGGCGGATCGGCGACATCACGTGGGGCGGCAAAGGCTTCGGCACCGTTGCAGGGACCGACTTCTCGGTGATCGCAACCTCGGAGGACAGGGAGCTGAATCCACAGTCGACCAGTAGCCACGCCGACTACGGCGTCGCCCGCTTCCAGCACAGCCTCCCGGGCGGGTCCACCATTGGCGTTCTCGCCGCCAATCGTCGCCTCGAGGGCACAGATCAGGGATCGATCGGCTTCGATTCTACGCTCTTCTTCTCCGAAAAGCTGAGCCTCACCGCTCAGTTCATCAGCGTGCACGGGCCGACCGCCGACGGTGGCCTGGCATGGTTCATTCGCCCGGCATACGACGACGCAACCACCCACCTCCACGTCCGTCTCACCAACCTCGACGAACACATCCTCGAAGACTTTAACGCGGTCGGATTCATGTATGACGACAACCGCAAGGAGATCGACACCAACTTCAGCAAAACATTCTGGGTCAAGAAGGGCGCCGTCGAGAAAATCAACGTCGACACCAACTACAACCGCTACCAAAGCCAGGAGGACGTGCTCCGCAGTTGGGAACTCGATGCAAATGTGGCGTTTATTTTTCGCAGCGGCTGGGAGCTCGGAGTCGCACACATCGACGAATTCAAGCTCTTTGAAAAGGAGTTCCGTAACGACCGCACAGTCCTGACCGCGGGCTGGGACGGACGCGATGGTCACCGGATTTCCGTCCACGCCGGCAGTGGCGTGAACTTCGGCAGCGACCTCCTCCTTTATGGCGCCAACGTGGCCTGGAAGTTTGGGGACCGACTGCGCTTGTCCTGCTCCGCCACGCGGCTCGACCTCGACCCCGACCCTGAAAACAACACGACCTGGATCCACGTTCTGGAGACCCTCTACGCCTTCAACCCGGATCTCTACGTGAAGCTCTTCGTCCAGGCCAACTCCGCCATCGACAAGCTCAATATCCAGGCGGTCGGTGTCTGGCGCTTCAAACCGCCTTTCGGGTCGATCCAACTTGCCTATCAACGCGGCACCTCCGCCCTTGGCCAGTCTTCAGATCAGGGCAACACATTGTTCACAAAGCTGTCCTGGGTTTTCTGAGTGCGCCCCGATCGTGACATGGTGCGCGGACAGACGGCGGAGCTCGAACGTATTCTCGCCTCCGTCTGAGGGGACCGCGCGGTCGGAGGAGTCAGTCATTGTTGACTGATAAAATCCTCCATGTTATGAATTGAGACGCCACGCAATTCATCTGACTGACCGGTCAAGAGGTAATCCGCCGGTCCTCTTTTCGGAGGCAGAAATTGGCGCACGAGTTTGCACATCTTGACAAGAAGGGCAGGGCCCGGGCCAAGAAGATTGGCAAGGCCGCCGCAAGAGTGTTCAGCCGAAAGGGCTATGTTGAGGCGACCATGGACGAGATCGCCGCCGCCGCCCGGATCAGCAAAGGGGGGATGTACTACTATTTCCCCAGAAAGTCCGAGGTCCTGTACTACATCCTCACCACCTACCTGGACACGGTCTTGGGCGATCTCGAAAAGGACTTGAACGAACTCGAGACCCCCGAGGAGAAAATCAAGTTCTTCATTGCCAGACACATTCAGATCTTCACGAATAACCAGCACGAGGCCAAGGTCCTCCTCCATGAAGCTCACGGGCTTCCCAGGAAGTACAAGACCGTCATCGATGAAAAGGAACGCGTTTATTTCGAGTTCCTGGCCAACCTGGTTTCCGAGCTCACGGACGGCGCCCTGACCCGAGAGCGACTGACCGCCACAACCTTCCTCTTGTTCGGCATGTGCAACTGGACCTACGCCTGGTACTCCCCGAAGGGGCCGGTGACACCGGAGGAGCTGTCGACCATGTGTTGGCGTCTGTTCCTTGAGGGCGTCAGAGGCATCCAGCAGTAAGCCACCAAACAAAGTACCGTCTTCAGACACCCCCCCCGCGGCCACACCGGAACCCCGGGATTTCTTCGTGACCGGGAGTCAAGCAAAGAAGGTTGTTGACACCAACACTTCAGCGTGGTAAAAATCCGACTGGCCGGTCGGAGAATTTAATATCGACACTCCCAGAAACCTCGTCAGAACCGAAGAACCCACACGCGGGGGTCTGTGTCGGATTTCCGGGAGATCTTTTTTTGGCGCGGAACCTTTATGTTGAATTGAGGAGGGCTTGATGACCAGAAAAGTACTGTATTGCCTCGTATTGGGTGTCGTTTTCACACTCCTTCCCTCTTGGACCTACTCTCAATCGATGGAGACCGGAGCGATTGAAGGTACGGTACAGGACGATCAAGGGAATTTCGTCTTCGGCGCAACCGTCACCATCTCCTCCCCACATCTCATCGGAGGCGACCAAACCGCGACCACGAACAAGAACGGGAAGTACCGATTCGTTGTTCTGCCTCCGGGCACCTATTCGGTGGATGCGGCGACTCCTGGATTCACCCCTCAAAGGCTGGTTGATCTCCGCCTCAGCGTCAGCACCACACTCACGGCTGATTTCACCCTCAAACTGGGGGAGATCAAAGACGAGATCACCGTGCTTGCCGAGGCGCCCCTCATCGACGTTGTCAGCTCCTCGACCTCGAATATCGTATTGCAGGAGGATTTCCTGAGGAACATCCCGACCGGGCAAGACTCTCGAACCATCGTCAATCTGGCTCCCGGAGTCACCAATTCGGGGAGTGCTTATGGGGCAGAGGAAAATTCCGGCGTGCAACCGCAGGCTGACGGCGTCAATACCACCGAGGCGACCAGCGGGTCCAACATGGCGGTGCGTTTGGATTACAACATTGTCCAGGAGACGAACATCCACGGTGTCGGCGCCGCTGCCGAGTACGGCGGCGTCGACGGGGTCATCGCCAACATGATCACGAAGTCTGGAGGGAATTCCTTCAAGGGTCACGTTGAGTACATCCACCAGGATGAGGGATGGAACAGCACCAACACGAGCGTGGAAGAGCTGACCCCCCCAGGAAAAAGCTACGCCGATGCCAACTTCTATCTCGGCGGCCCGATCGTCCGGGACAAAGTCTGGTTCTTCGGTGCATACCGTCACGTGGGAGAAGAAACACAAGTGACCGGGTTCGACCATCCCATGGACCAGAAGATGGATAATATCTTCTTGAAGATCACGGCGCAGCCGAGCGCGAGAACCAGAATCCAGGGCTTTTACGAGTACGAAACGAACGACGTCGACAACTACGGCGCCAACGCGCTGACCTCGCCCGAAGCCGCCATGGTCTTCGATCTTCACAACAATGTGTGGAACTTCAGCCTTTTCCACATATTCTCCGACTCGACCTTTCTCGAGGCGAAGTTCGCGGGCTATGACGGAGCACAGCTGATCGACGGAAAGGCCGGAAGGGACGTGCCGTCACGCGATGACTTGGCGACCGGGATGAGTTACGACAATAGCTTTATGTATGTCGACATGCCGGTGCAACGTCTTCAGCTCGACACCGCCCTTTCGCACTACACGGATCAGTTCCTCAGTGGAAGCCACGACTTCAAGGTCGGCGCACAATACGAGAAGGGCAGCACGCAGGTGGTCCAAGGCGTCAACGGCGGAATGAGTTACACGGAGATGGCCGGGGAGCCCTACTTGTTGGTGGAATGGGGCGGCGTCGAGTCAGATATCGAAAGCACGACCCTCTCGTTCTTCGCGCAGGAGTCCTGGCGGGTGAACGACCGACTGACGATCAACCCCGGCCTGCGATACAACATCTATCGCGGCGAGGGAAACAACACGGGTCAGACGATCTACGAGGCCGAAGGCCTTGCGCCCCGGCTCGGTTTTTCCTACAACCTCTTCGGAGACAACAAGACTATCTTGAAGGGCCACTACGGCTGGTACTACTCGGGCATGAAAGGGAACTACTACAAGAGCATCGACGACGTGATCCACGATTACGTCATGAGCATCTGGATGGGTCCTGACGTCGGATACTACGAGTTCCTCAGATTTACCTCCGAAAACACCTATTCCATGGACCCGAACATCGACCATCCGAGAACCGAAGAATTCACGATCGGAGTTCAGAGAGAGCTGAGCAAGGACCTCTCTCTTTCGGCAACCTATATCCACCGAGAAGGAAAAGACTCCATCCAAACGGTGAACACCACCGGAGAGTACGTGGAAATGCCCTACACGGACCCGGAGACCGGCGAGGTCTCTACGATTTGGGCGCAGACCAATCCCGGCGAGGATCAGTACCAGTACACGAACCCCGATGCCGGAGGACCGTACGACGTCGTCATGCTCGATCCCAAGATGGAGTACGACTCGTTTTCGCTGACCCTCAACAAGCGCTACTCGAATCGTTGGATGTTGTTGGCCTCGTATGTCTACACTGACATCACGAGCACCTTCGGGAACTCCTTTGGCGACACCCAGCCCCGGCCGGGCGCCGGGCTGTACAGTTCCCCGAATGCGCAGATCAATGCTGAGGGGCGTCCAAACAACGACCCGACGCATATGGTGAAGATCCAAGGAACGGCGAACCTTCCCCTCGACTTCTCCCTCGGCATGAACTTCACCTACGTCAGTGGAACGACCTATCAGAGAAACTCGTTCCCCGAGATGTTGCCCCAGGGATTGGTATCGTTCATGACGGAACAACAAGGAGCCCGAAGGCTGGACGATCACATTAGCCTGGACCTGCGGTTGGAAAAGCAGTTTTCTTTCGGTGACAACAAGTTGGGGATCTTTGTCGACGCCTATAACCTCCTGGACCGCAGCGTGCCGACCGCTGTCTACACCACCGCTGGTGAGAACTTCGAAAATCCGACCGCTCTGTCTACACCGAGAGGCGTGAAGGCCGGGCTCCGTTTCTTCTTCAACTGACCTCAGGGAAATTGCATGAAATCAAGAACTCTCTTGCTCTCAGCCCTCCTGGCGGCCTCTCTCACGTGCTCGCTCTGCATTGGAGCCGAAGCCGAGGCGCCCGTGGATGCTCGATTCGAGCAGGTCGATCAGATCTTCGCCGGATTTGATCGACCGGGCTCGCCGGGGTGTGCGGTCGGCATCATCCAGGACGGCGAGTTCGTCTACACCAACGGATACGGGATGGCGAATCTCGAGCACAACATTCCCATGGGCACTCAGTCGGTCAACTACATCGCCTCGACGTCCAAACAGTTCACCGCACTGAGCGTTCTGATGGCATCGCGGCAGGGTCATCTGTCCCTGGATGATGATATCCGGAAGTACATCCCCGAGATCCCCGAGTACGACAAACCGATCACCGTCCGCCACCTCCTGCACCACACGAGCGGGATTCGGGACTACATCGGGCTGACGGGTCTCGCCGGCACGGTCGAGGACGGGTATCTGCCCGCGGAGTACGTCATCGACCTGCTGGCCCGGCAACCCGCCCTCGATTTCACACCTGGCACCGGGTGCAGCTACTCCAACTCCGGCTACTTCCTGCTGGGTCAGCTCATCAAACGCTCGACGGGAATGACCCTGAGAGAGTTCGCCGAAAAGAACATCTTCGGCCCGCTCGGGATGACCCACACCTTCTTCTTCGACGATCATAGCGAGATCGTCCCGAACCGGGCCCAGGGCCATGACATGGCCGGCGAGGGCTCCTTCAAGAAATCGCAGACAAGCTTCGACCTCGTTGGCAGCGGCGGGCTGGTGACCACAGTCGAGGACCTGTTTCTCTACGATCAGAACTTCTACCACAACGTCCTCGAAGACAGCAGCGAGACCCTTTTGGCCGAGTTCCTCAAACCCGGTTCTCTGGACAACGGCAATCCGGCGCTGATCCACAACTCGGACATGGTCTACGGATACGGCCAGGTGACCATTGACTACAAGGGACATCAACTGGTCCATCACTCGGGCGGTTATATCGGGTTCAGCGCTCAGTACCTGAGATTCCCCGAGCAGGAGCTCTCCGTCATAGCCCTGTGCAATCTCTACGGCGCCAACGCGGGCAAGCTTGCCGTCAGCGTCGCCGACCTGTTCCTGCCCGAATCGGAGCAGGCTCCGGCCGAAGCCGAGCAGGCCGCTCCCACAGCTCCCGAGTTCATCGATGTCTCCGCCCAGGCCCTCGAAGCCTGGACGGGACGCTACTGGGGCCCGGACTATCCCATGGGCAAGCTGGAAGTGGTCCTCCGGGACGGCGGCCTGTGGGTGCCTATGCCGGAGGAGTTCGGTCCTGACGTCGAACTGAAACCAACGTCGGAGAGCCAGTTCGTCAGTACCGGCGGACGAACGCCGGGCGGACGATTTGCGTTCAGCACGGATGAAGGCGGCATGACGAGATTGGTCATCGCCATCCCGGCGTTTGGTCAATGGTCGCTGGTGCAGATGTCCGATTTCGTCCCGACGCAGAAGGATTTCCATGCGATTTCGGGTGGATATTACAGCTACGAGCTCGACTCGAGATCGCACATCTTCGTCGAGGGTGGTCAACTGCAGATCCGTATCGGATACAGTGCCCCGTCCCAACTGATCGCCGTCGACAAGGACACTTACGTCGCGAGCGGCAACAGCATCAGCTTGGAACGGGACGAGGAAGGATCCATCTCAGGCTTCACCTTGAACAGCATGGGATTCAAAAATATCGGATTCAAACGCCAGTAGCCGAATCTCAGGCAATCATCATCAATCCGGAAGGTGCGGGCGCTCAGCCCGCCCCTTTTCGCGTCACCAGCCCAGGGTGTAGGTCTGGACGCGATCGATGGTCGCCTGCGGCACCTTCCCATAGGCCATCTCCTCGGCGACTTCGTGCACCACACGGATGATGATGTCGGCCTCTTCCCGACTGAGAACCAACGGCGGAAGAACCCGAATGACGCGCTGCTTGTCGCCGATGTAACCGAAATAGATCCCCTTTTCGAGGCAGCGGAAGGCGAAGACCTTGCTCGCCAAGGCATCCTTTTCGACGTTGATCTCGACGCCCAGCATCAGCCCGCGGCCCCTCGCCTCGACGACGACGTCCGAGAAGCGCTCGGCTGCCTTGAGACCGCGCAGGAGATGCGCACCGACGACCCGAGCATTTTCCACGAGATTTTCGGCCTGGATGATGTCGATCACGGCTGAGGCCGCAGCGACCGACGGACCGTGGCCCATGTATGTGAAGACATGGCCTGCGGGAACGAGGGCGTCGATCACCTCGGCGCGGCCTACCAGCGCCGAAACCGGCGCATACCCAGCGGAGAGGCCCTTGCCCATGACGACGAGATCGGGAGCGATCTCTTCGTGATCCGAGGCCCACCACCGGCCCGTCCGACCCATGCCGCTCTGGACCTCGTCGGCAATCAGAAGAACTCCGTAGCCGGCAAGCAGATCCTTCAGACGCCCGAAGAACCCGGCCGGAGCCTGGAGCTTCCCGGCATCGCCCTGGATGATCTCAACGAGCACGGCGCCAACCTTGCCGAAAGCAAGGATGGTCTCAATGTTCTTCAGCGTCCGCTCCCCTTCCTCGGGGGTGGTCGGAAAATCCACTTTGACGAAGTTCGGGTCGTTCGCGTCGTAGACGCCCTCGTTGAGCGAGGTGAAGCCCGAAGCCGCCTGCGACAGACCCGTCGATCCGTGGTAGGCGAAGTTGAACGAAATGATCCCCATCTTGCCCGTGTACTTCCGGGCGGCTTCGATAGCCCCTCCGATGGAATCGGAGCCGGTCAGTCCTATGAGCGCCTTTTTCCGGTACTCGCCGGGCGAGATCGCAGCGAGCCGTTCGGCGAATGCGACCGTCTCCTCATTGGGAGAGTAGGCGAAGCAGGTCTGCTGAATCCGAACGGCCGTATCGTAGTACGCACGGGCGACCTCGTCGTGACTGTATCCGAGGATGTTGCAGGATGCGGCCGTGAGACAGTCGAGATAGACGTTCCCGTCCACATCGCGGATGTAACAGCCGTCCCCGCTTTGAAGAGCGATGCCGTAGAGCCCGGCGTAGTTGCTGCGACCGACCTCCCCCTTGAGCCTTTCCAGCAGCCGGAGGGATTTCGGACCGGGCGGCTGAATCCCAACGTCGATGGCAGGCGCCAACGTCCCCGTGGACGCCTCGGCCGGCAGCGCCAACCCGGCCAATCCCGATCCGACCGTCAAACCTACAAGCCCCTTCAAGGCCTCGCGCCGGGTTGTGTTGTTGCCCATACTCCATCCTTTCTCGAGAAATCGCCGATTATTGATCGAGGATCAGGTAGTTCCGTTCCTCCTCGCTCATGTCGTCACGCGAACGACGCCTGCGGTACAGGCCATAGCCGATCGTCAGCCACACTCCGAAAATCACGTACTCAAGAGGCCACTGGAGCTGGGCCGGCGAGCCGGGAACGACCATGAGAAGAATCAAGACCACCGAAACGGCAACGCCGGCGTACATGGTAACCATGTAGCGGACTCGATAGGGCCGCTCGAGATCCGGCGCGGTCCGCCGCAACCTGATGGCGGCCAAACAGGTCAAGAGCCACGCAATCACGAAGACCAACGCCCCGACATCGACCATGGGGATGATGACGGCCTTGCCGATGACGGCTCCCGCCAGGGCGAAGGTGCCGGCAAAGAGGATCGCGTTCTTGGGAGTATGGTGCGTGGGATGGAGCTCCCCGAACCAGGCCGGCAGCAACCCACCGCGTCCTGCGGAAAAAAGCACCCTCGTGGAGGCGAGAAAAAGGCCGTTGAGCGAGGTGACCAGCCCTAGGAAGCCGGTGATCAACACCATTTTCGACACCCAGGCGTAGCCGAAGGCCCTCTCGAAGACCTCGGACGGCGGGAGGTCGAGGAGCATCGCCTCCCGCCACGGCATGCACAGGCACACCGCGCCGAGAGCGATGGCGTAGAAGACAGCGCCACCGGCGATGGAGAACAATATCGCCCGGCTCAAGTCACGGGGTTTCAGTGTCTCGTCGGACTCCTCGGCCGCCTGGGGAATCGCGTCGAAGCCGGCCATGAAGTACGGCACCACGCCCAAAACGGCCACCGTGGACAGCAGCCCGCCCAACAGTGTTCCGTTGCCGGCGAAGAGCGGCCGAAGATTCGCGAACGAGCCCTTGAGTACGGCCACCGTCGTGAAGATCACGGCACAAACCAGCAGCAACACGGTCGTGGCGAGCTGAAACATGACGCTGCTCTTCACACCTCGGTAGTTGAGGACAATTACGACGAGGCCGATCACAAACCCCGGCAGGATCAGGGACAGGCTCACCTCTGAGCCGCCAACCGAATACAGCGCCGCCGTCTTGGTCCACGGCGCCAAGTGCTCGAAGAGCCAGCCCAGCGAGGCGGTCTCGAACGGGCCGACACTGACGTACCCGAAGGCCAGAAGCCATCCCGTGAGGAAGGCCAAGCCGGGGCCGAAAGCTTTGTAGGTAAAGGCGATCTCACCGCCGGCTACCGGGATCGCAGGGGTCAGCTCGGCGTAGCACTGTCCGATGAAGACGAGGAGCAAACCACCCAAAAGGAACGCGATCATGGTGCCGAAGGGGCCGCC
>JBDLIO010000029.1:0-10562 GCA_039714865.1 Acidobacteriota bacterium
TGGGGTCGATCGCGAGCCACGTTCGCGCACGCGCGACAAAATCTCGAGGCAGCATCAGATCCACGAATCGGACCCGTTCGCTTCCGGGAAGAGGCCACAAGCGCACTCGATCCTGCCCCCAGTTGGTGACCAGGTATTTTCCATCGGGCGTGAACGCCACGGGCCGGCGCGCAAAGGTGTCATAGCCTTCGACCACCGTTGGAGAGGTTTCGTTCAGCGGCCAGAAGGAGACTTCCTGGAGGCTGTTCGTCGTCGCAACCAGCCAATCGCCGTGTGGGTGGAAGTCGGTGACCGAAGCGTACCAGCGTGCACTTCGGAGCAGCTCCAACGGCCGTGCCCTTGCCCGCCCCGCGAGGTCCCACAGCCGAACCCGGCTCTCTCCGCCCGGATTCTCGACAGCCCAGCGCCCGCTGGGATCTGGGAAGAGACGAGTCGTCGCAGTCTCTGGTTGCCTGAGGCGCCGGCCCGGCGCCGAGGTCCCGTCCTCCGTGTTCCACAGGATGATCTCGCCGCCGGCGTCGTTCGAGAATATCCCTTCGCCTCGCCGCCAGCTCCAGACCTCGGCATCGTTGGCAGAATGACGGGCGATCACCTTTCCGGGCACTGCGGCGGTCACGGGGAGCGGCCGGGAGTGGACGCTGTCGCCCCTGGAGTAGATCCAGTCCTCGCCTCCGTGATCGAAGGCCCATCGACTTGAATCGGCCCCCAGCGCGGTCCAGTCGAGCTCACCGAGATCACTGGGGCCCCCGTCCCGAAGCCCCCAGGAGCGAATATGAATCCTCCCCCGACGTGTACGGGGGTCGTTGCTTTCATAAAAGACGGCCACGAGACGGTCATCAGCGACCTGCCAGAATGCGGCTCCCCCGAGTTGGATCTCCCTGACCAGGCGCCCACCCGGAATCTCCCACACGCGGGCCCGGCCCTCGATGTCGTGGCCGGTGACGAGGAGGCCGTCGCGGCTCCAGCGGCAGTTTATCGAGCCGTCGGCCGACACGGCATGGCCGCCGAGTGCAATGGGTTCTCCGCCATGCTCGCCATAAACCAGGACGAACTCGCTGACAAGGCCTGCCACCGCGAGCCACCGTCCGTCCGGGCTGAAAGTGGGCTCCCGGAACTGGTGGTCGCTTGTCTCCTGAAGATTGAGCACTCGTAACGGTGGCCCGGCCCACAGCGACCGCAGTGCAAAGATCCTGGCCTCGGGGGTGTCGGACAGCTCGAGGCTGGCGGTGGCAAAGGCCAGAGCCTCGGTGGGGCCGGTTTCAATCTGCACCTGGGCCAGGGCGAGCAGCTTGGCCGCCTCGGCGCGACGGGTTTCGAGGACACTGCGGCGCCACAGGGTGGCGAAGACCATCGCAACAACCATCGTCAGGGCGAGGGCCGCCACCGTCGCGATCCGTCGCCGGCGCCTCCGTCGCGTGGCGAGAGAACTCATGGCCCGGGCGAAGGCCTCCTCGAGCCCGCTCAGTCCGCCCGGGTAGCGCTCGCGCCAGACGGCGAACTCCCGGTAGGCGGCGCCCGTCCACAGCATGTCATCGCTGCGGTCGTGCTCGTCCCAGGTCCGCGCCGCCTGACGGAGCTGGTCGCGAAGCAGCACCCCCTCGGCGTCCTGTGCCAGCCACCGTTGGAGCCGCGGCCAGCTCGCCAGCAGAGACTCATGGATGATCTCGCCGCGCCTGGTCGGCGCCTCGTCTCCTTCACGGACCTCGTATGAGGTCAGGAGGCGGGCGTTGATGAGCTCGTGGAGGACCTCTTCGGCCGCTCCCCGATTGGCCAAGGGAGACGCAAGCTGGAAGCTTGCGGCTACAAGACGTTCCGGTTTTGGAGCGGCAAGCATCCCTGCTTGCCGATCGGGCGTTTCGGGTTTCGGCCTTGCGTCGGTCCTGAACACCGACAACAACTCATCCCACTCGCGGACGGCGCGGGTGCCTTCGGCGGTCACCAGGTTGCGGAAGAGCTCGCGGACGATGGGGATGCGTTCGACGCCGATGCGGTCCACCGTCGCCTCGGCGTGGCGGGCGAGCGCGCCGCCGACGCCGCCGATGTCGTGGTAGGCCTGGCGGGTGAGCAGGCCGGTCCCGCGGTCGCGCTTCTCCCACAGCCGGGCGGCGGCGAAGGCGAGCAGGGGCAGCGCGCCGCGCTCGTCCTCAACCTCGGTCAGCATCTCCCCGACCAGCTCGTCGTCCTCGAAGCGGTAGCCGCAGGTCGCAGCGGGTTGGACCAACGCCCGACGGAGCGCCCCTCCTTCGGGAGGGCCGAGCATGGTCAGCTCGGCAAGACCCGGACGCAGCCCCTCGAACCGGTGGTACTGGTACAGGAAATCGTCCCTCAGGCTGAGCACCACGAAAATGTCCGAGTCGAGCACCAGACGACCGAGGAGCTGTGCGACTCGCTGCTGAACCTCGGGCGGGTTGAGGGTGAACAGTTCCTCGAACTGATCGACGATGAGCAGTGCCTGTTGATGTTCGCCCCGCCACGTGCTGACGATGTCGATGGCCACGTCGGGCTCGTTGAATCGAAGCAGCCGGCGCACAGCGTCCGGATCGCCTGCGGTGCCTGCGGCCAGTGCACCGGCGATCGAGTTGACCGGCGCGGTTCCCGGGGTGCAGCGGACGATTCCCCATCCGGGTGGAGCGTGGGGCACCAGGCCGGCCTGGAGGAACGACGTCTTTCCGGCGCCAGACGGGCCCGCGACAGTGAGCATCCGCGGCGGCCCCTCGAGCTTGCGCCACATCTGCTCGACCTCGGCCTCGCGGCCGAAGAAGTACTCTGCGTCTTTCTCGGTGAACGACGCGAGCCCGGGGTAGGGGTGGAGGTCGTCCGCGCCCTCGACCCGCAGGGTGACATCCTCGAGCTCGCGGATCAGGGTGTAGGCCGAGTGCTGGCGGCGCTCACGGTCGCGCGTGACCGCGCGCTTGATGACCGGCGCCCAGGGCGAGTCCGGCACCTGCACCGGCTCGGATCGCACGCCCTCCCAGACGCTCTGCCGCGACTGATAGCTCCGGATCCCCTCCGGGCTCACCATCTCGGCGAGGACGACGCCCGCGGAGTAGACGTCGGCGCGGGCGTCTAGGTCTTGCCCCGCGGCGTGCTCGGGCGCCATGTAGGCGGGCGTGCCCGAGACCGATCCGGCGCCGCTCTCCGGTCCACGGGCGAGGCCGAAGTCCATGACCACGACCCGCCCGGCACGGGTTAGCATGATGTTCTCCGGTTTGACGTCGCGGTGGACGAGCCCGGCCTTGTGAATTGCCTCAAGGCCCGAAAGGAACTGCGACGCGATGTCCTGGGCCTCCTTCAGCTCCAGCGGCCCGCGCTCCTGGAGTTCGCCAAGCAGGGTCGCCCCGTTGATGTACTCCATGGACACCAGCTCGCGGCCGTCGATCTCGTGAAGGTCGAAGATCCGGCAGACGTTGGGCGAGACCACCTCGCGGGCCGCGCGGACCTCCTGGCGCAGCATCTCGAGCCGCCGCCCGGAGCGGAAGAGATCCTCACGCAGCGCCTTGAGTGCCACCTCGACCCGGAGCTTGAGGTCGAAGGCCCGCCAGACCTCCCCCATCCCACCGCGACCGAGCATATCGAGGATCTCGTAGCGCTCGCCCAACACCTGTCCGACATGGAAGAAACCGATCCCTTCGGGGAGGTCAACGGTCTCCTCGCCCGCCTCGGTGGGGGTCGGCAACGGTTCGTCCTGCGGGACTTTGTTCTCCATTGTCTCGTCTCGAGTTCTGACTCGATTATACATGGAGAGGGTGAGTTGACGGGCCCAATCACGGTTGTGGTGCAGGCTTTCCGGTCGCACGCGGTGTCTGCACGGATGTGTTCGAACAGGTCGTCAACGACCACGAGCTCTTCCTCAGCCCATTCATTCTCGAAGAGTTCGAACGTGTAATGTCGGTCAAGATCAGATTTCATCGTGACCGGGTCTTACGAGCGGTCGCGCTTCTC
Source organism: Acidobacteriota bacterium (assembly GCA_039714865.1). Taxonomy (GTDB): domain Bacteria; phylum Acidobacteriota; class Thermoanaerobaculia; order Thermoanaerobaculales; family Sulfomarinibacteraceae; genus DAOWGJ01. The sequence continues at coordinate 3,943 of JBDLIO010000029.1, forward strand.
GAGCGCAAAGGCAGAGTCCTCGAGCCCGGGCCTCTCGAAGAACCGGTGTGTCGAGACCCGGATGATGATCAGGTCTCGGCTCTCGCCGGCGAGGGCGAAGCCGACGTCCTCGTAACCGGGGATGATGATCTGTTGGTCCTCGAGTTCTTCGAGGACATCCCGATCATTTCGCCGCGAGAATTTCTGACATTCAATCGTCGGTGAATGTCCACCAAGCCGGTACCCTCTGTGCCAGGCCCGGCCTTCCCGGCTTTGTGGGATCGGCAGGTCATTCCGTCTTCAAGAAGCCTGATCTTTCCGCTCGATCCAACGCTTGGACTGGTACCTGAGGATGCGGCTCTCAATAGTCCCCAGGTCCGCAGAACCGTAGTTACTTTGCCGACACCCTCCGGTCAGTCAAAAAGTGAGGGCTGGCCGGTCTGAGAATCTTCGGTCGGTTGTTCTTCAGTCTCGGAGGTTTCGGCTTCAAGTTCGGACTGGCGCATCTTGCGGAGCTTGAGAACCGGTTTGGGGGCCAGACGGCGCCCTCGGGCCGAAGCGCCGACTTCGTCCAGGATGGAGAGGTCGAAGCGGGCTTCGCGGACCCGTTGCCGTTTGGCCGGCACGAAGTCCAAATGGACCGTATCGTCGGAGTCGCCGGGCAACAGGAGATCGACCTTGCCCTCCTTGCCCTTGATCAGTTCGTACTCGCGATCACGGATGAAGGCACGAATGTGGATCTTCTTGGCCCAGGCGATTCGTGCACTGTCGCGATAGACGACGGTGAATCGCGCACCCTCTTCGGGGTCGAAGATATCGAGGTAGATCACCTTGCCGGGGATCAAGAACTTCTCTTCGGGGCCGATGATGCGGTAGGACCCGTCCTTGGAGATCACCAACACTTTGTCGTACTCACTGAGAGAGAGCTGGTATTTCTCGCCCTTGACGGCGGTGCCGAAGAAGCCGGTTTCCGGATCGTACGCAGCCTTGAGGTTTTGACGAGCGACGGAGCGCACGTCGACGCTTTTGAAGGTCGTGATCTCGGTTCGCCTTGGGTACAGTTCGCCGAAATCCTTGAGCAACCCTTCCAGGTAGCCGATCGTGGTTTCGGTCAATTTTCTCAACTTGCGTTTGACCGCGGCGATCTCCTTCTCTGTCTTTTTGATTTCCTGGCGGTTGCGGTCGATGTCGTACTGAGAGATGCGCCGGATGGGGATCTTGAGCAGGCGTTCGATGTCGTCGTCGGTCACCGCGCGCACCAGGAGTTCTTCGTAGGTTTCCAACCCGGCGTAGACCTCGTATTTGACGGCCTCGGCGGTGGTCGCCTCTTCGATACGCTTGTAGATGCGGTTTTCGATGAAGATGCGTTCCAGCGTCAGCCAATGGCGCTGGTCTTCCAGGTGGCCCAGCTCCAACTCGAGCTCGGCCTTGAGGATGCCGCGCACCTGGTCGGTCAGGATGCAGAGGACCTCGGTCACCGACAGCTCGACCGGTTGACGATCTCGGATCATCACCATGTTGGACGAGATCGAGACCTCGCAGTCGGTATGGGCCCACAGCTGGGGAACGACCTCGTCCGAGTAGACGCCGCGGGGTAGGCCGATCTCGATCTCCACGGTGTCGGTGGTGAAGTCGTCGATCGAGCTGATCTTGACCTTGCCCTTCCCGGCGGCGTTTTCGATCGAGGCGATCAGGCTCTCGGTCGTCGTTGAGAAGGGAACTTCCCGTATGACGACGGTCTTCTCGTTGCTGACGTCGATGCGCGCTCGGACCTTGACCTTGCCGCGACCGTCGTCGTACTCCGTCGGGTCGACCAGGCCGCCGGTGGCGAAGTCGGGCAGCAGCTCGAACGGCTCGCCTTTCAAGACGGCGATCTGAGCCCGCAGGAGTTCGCAGAAATTGTGCGGCAGGATCCGGGTGGCCATGCCGACGGCGATGCCCTCGGTGCCCAACATCAGGAGGATCGGCAGTTTGGCCGGCAGAAAGACAGGTTCGGTGTTCCGTCCGTCGTAGCTGGGCCGCGTCTCGGTCAGCTCCTTGGAAAAGAGCGTCTGGCGGGCCAATTCGGTCAGGCGGCACTCGATGTAGCGGGGGGCTGCCGCCGAGTGGCCTGTGATGATGTTGCCGAAATTGCCCTGCCTTTCGATGAAGAATTCCTTGTTGGCCAGAACGACCAGGGCGTCACCAATCGAAGCGTCGCCGTGGGGGTGGAGCTTCATCGTGTCGCCGATGACGTTGGCGACCTTGTGGAACTTCCCGTCGTCGACTTTGAAGAGGGTCGCCAAAATGCGCCGTTGCACCGGCTTGAGGCCGTCACGCAGGTCGGGAATCGCCCGGTCGACGATGACGTAGGAGGCATATTCCAGGAAGTTGCGCTCCATCAGGGGTTTCAAATCGGTCATAGTCTCCTCGTGCCCGAGCCCGTTCCCGTGTGTCCCGATAGAGCCCCTGCGGTATTTCTGATACCTCTTTTTGTGCCTTTTTGTGCCTTTTTGTGGCTATTCTTGCTCATTAGGCGATATCCGAAATCAAATTCTCGACGATGAATTCACGTCGGGCGGGGGTGTTCTTGCCCATGAAGAAGGCCAGGGATTCTTGTACTTCGCCCATCGATCGCACCAGAACCTGGGTCAGGCGAGCCTTATCCGGGTCGATGAAGTGGATGAACTCCTTCGGCGAGATTTCTCCAAGGCCCTTGAATCGGGTGATTTCCGGCCCGCGAATGCGGTTGAGGGCCCTGTCCCTCTCGGCCTCCGAGTAGCAGTAGACCGTCTCCTTCTTGTTGCGAACGCGAAAAAGCGGCGTCTCCAGGATGTAGATATGACCGGCGACGACCAGCTCTTCGAAGTAGCGAAGAAAATATGTCAAGAGCAGATTACGGATATGCATGCCGTCGACGTCGGCGTCGGTGGCTATGACGACCTTGTTGTAGCGCAGCCCGTCGATCCCGTCTTCGATACCCAGGGCGCGCATGATGTTGTAGAGCTCTTCATTCTTGTAGACCGCTTCACGACCGAGGCCGAAGGTATTGAGCGGTTTGCCCTTGAGGGAGTAGATCGCCTGAGTCTGCACGTCGCGCGACTGGATCATCGCGCCGCCGGCCGAGTCGCCCTCGGTCAGGAAGAGGGTGCTTTCCTCGCGGCGCTTGCCCTTGCTGTCCGAGAGATGCACCTTGCAGTCGATCAGCTTCGGAATTCGAATCGCGACCTTCTTGGCCCGCTCGCGAGCCTCCTTCTTGATCGCCGACAATTCCTTGCGGATTTTCTGATTCTGCTTGACCTTGTTGATCAGTTGTTCTGATTCGGTCGGGTTCTTGTGCAACCACAGGACGACCTCGTCCTTGACGGCATTGACGATCCACGACCGGACCTCGGTTGAGCCCAACTTGTTCTTGGTCTGGGACTCGAAGACCGGGTCCTGCAACTTGATGGCGACGGCGCCGGTCAGGCCGTCCCTGACATCTTCGCCGGCGAAGCCGTTCTTGGCGAATTCGTTGACGCCCTTGAGCACACCTTCGCGAAACGCGCTCTGGTGGGTGCCGCCGTCGTTGGTGTACTGGCCGTTGACGAAGCTGAAGTACGTCTCGCCGTAGGTGTGGGTGTGGGTGAAGGCGAATTCAAGGCGGTCCTGTTTGCAGTGCACGATGTCGTAGACCTTGGGCTCGGTGCCGATCTCGGCATCGAGAAGGTCGGCCAAACCGTTTTTCGAGGTACACCGTGTTCCGTTGTAAACCAGGGCGAGGCCGGTATTGAGGTAGGCGTAGTACTGCAGCCGGTGCTCGATATACTCCTCGCGCCAGTCGTACTCGCCGAAGATTTCCGGGTCCGGCACGAAGCGGATCAGGGTGCCGTCGGCGGCCTGCACATCCTTGCCACCCTTCTGTTCGATGATCTTGCCACGCTGGAATCTTGCTCGCATGAACTTTCCGTCTCGGTGGGAGACGACCTCGAAATCAGACGAGAGGGCGTTGACGGCCTTGGTCCCGACCCCGTTGAGGCCGACCGAGAACTGGAACACGTCGTCGTTGTACTTGCCGCCGGTATTGATCTGGCTGACGCAGTCGACGACCTTGCCGAGGGGGATTCCGCGGCCGAAATCACGGATGGTGACCTTGGGTCCGTCTCGTGTGATCTCGATCTTGCGGCCGACGCCCATGATGAACTCGTCGACCGAGTTGTCGATCACTTCTTTGAGCATGACGTAGATGCCGTCAGCGGGGTTGGAGCCGTCACCGATGCGTCCGATGTACATTCCGGTCCGCAGCCGGATATGTTCCAGTGCATCCAGGGTTTGGATTGTCTTCTCGTCGTATTCGATCTTCAGCTTGGCCATATCCTCAGAAATTCTCCCGGCAAGGCCGAAAGAATTTCATTCCGGCTTCGCCGGGTAAGGATAGCACCGAGCAGCTCGGGGAGGCTTTCAGACGGTTGAACCCCTGAATTGAGATATAATATCGAGGTGGAACAAGAGGTTAGCGGACGTTTTGGAACCATGCAAGAGCTTCGTGACAGGGCTCTTGCATTGGCAAGTTTTGAGACATGGGATCGCGGCCACGCCTTTTCTCCGGAACCCTCCGAAGCCATCGCGGCGGTGAGTTCTCTGTACCGGATGCTCTCGGAGGAAGCGCGACGGCGTGAGGATGACCCAAACTTCTCAGGGGTCCAGTTGATGTTGGGCGCCCTCGGAAGGCTGGGCCGGTGCTGTGGCTGATCTTGAGAGCGTCCTGGCAGACCTGGCAAAGCGCCTCGGGGACTGTGGTGTTCCATACATGGTTATCGGAGGGATGGCCAATGCCGTATGGGGATATCCGCGCAGCACGGTTGATCTCGACCTTGCCGTCCTTCTGGATCCCGGTGCGGCATCGACCCTCATCCAGTCATTGGGCAAACCGTACCAGTGCCGGGTGGGGAATCCCGAGCAGTTCGTTTCCGAGACGAGGGTCCTGCCGATGCTGCATTCCGGCAGTGTGCAGATCGACCTCATCTTCGCCTTGCTTCCTTTTGAAGAAGAGGCAATCGAGCGAGCGGTAAACATCGATGTCCTGGGGGTGGCGGTTCGCTTCTGTACGCCGGAGGACCTCGTTCTGCACAAGATTGTGTCAACCCGCGAGCGTGACCGCCAGGACGTGCGGGAGATTCTCAGGCGACGACGCGACAGCCTTGACCGCTCCTACCTGGATCCTCGGGTTCATGAGCTGTCGGTTCTTCTGGAACGCCCGGAACTGGAAGATGAGTATCACAATTGCCTCGATAACCAGGAAGCCTAACTCGAGTGAGAAAAATATTGAACAACGAGAGACCGCTATTGATCATCAAGACGGGGAGTGCGATTCACCAGGCGGCGGAGCACGGCGACTTCGAGGACTGGATTGTTGACGGGATGAATCTCAATGGGCAGCCGGTCTGTGTATGTCGGGTAGACAAGGGAGAAGATCTCCCGGAGGCTGAAGGTCTCATCGGCGTGGTGATTACAGGGTCGCCGGCGATGGTGACCGAGCGCCTCAACTGGAGCGAGAAGACCGCCGAGTGGTTGCGAGGCGCGGTCCCGACCGGCCTGCCGATTCTCGGCATCTGCTTCGGCCATCAGTTGCTGGCCCATGCCCTGGGCGGTCGAGTCTCCGCGGATCCGGCAGGACGGGAAATCGGGACAGTTGAGGTCCGGCTTGACAGTGCGGCAGAGTCCGACCTCCTGTTCAGGGGTATTCCACCAGTATTTCTTGCCCAGGCGACCCACGAGCAGTCGGTGATCGAACTGCCGGCCGAGTCCGTGGCGCTGGCCGAGAGCCCACATCCGGCCAATCATGCCTTCCGTGTCGGCCCCTGTGCCTGGGGCGTGCAATTCCACCCCGAGTTCGACGATGAGGTCATGGAGTCATACCTAAGTGCCAGAGCGCCGGTTCTCCGGGAAGAGGGTCTGAATCCCGAGTGCCTACTCGACGCGGTGCGTCCCGCGCCGGTCGCTGCCGGGGTGCTTCGGAGGTTTTCGGAGATTGTGTTTGGGTAGGGAGCTGGAGGGAGCAGGGGTTGCTGCAGCGTCGAAACTCGAGGGCGCCCCTCTCCGACGGCGCGTGCCTGGTCAGGCCTTCTTCGCCGGGACGACCTCCCCAGATCAATACCGTTTGGAAGAATGCCTGACCTGGCAACGCCCGGGGAGCGCGTCAGCGATCGGGACTCGGCCGAGGGCAGTAGGCCGCCGAGGCCGTTTTCCTCAAGGGGGCATATCCTCCCGAATTCTGATGTGTTTCCCCTTGAGGAAAATGCGCCGAGCGGGGGCGCGCTTGCGCGACCTCGAAGGCCGGGGTTGGGGAAAAGCGGCCGGTGACGGGGTCAGATATCGGCGACCGCAGACCGCGTCAGGGACCGCGTCCGTCAACCGCGACGGCGACCGTAGACCGCGTCAGAGACCGCGTCCGGGACGGCGTCCGTGAGCCGCGTCCGCAGACCGCGCCGGCGACCGGGGCAGTGATCCGGGTCCGGGACGGCGACCGGGGCCGCGAACCGTACGGTGGTGCCGTGAGCATGGTGTCCTCCGTGTCGTTCATGAGGTGAAGCGCAGATAGCTGGTGGGCCAACCGTGGTCAAGGACATGCCGGCCTTCGGCCGGTCGCTTCGCGATCCCTGACAACGGTTGTCTCCACCAGC
>JBDLIO010000030.1:0-10462 GCA_039714865.1 Acidobacteriota bacterium
AGGTCAACCAGCTCCCCCTGACGCCACCGGTCATAGTTCGCGCCCTGGGCGACCGCCACAGGTTCAAGCACCTAGTGAAATAGCTCTCAGCTGAGCCTTTGCAAAAACCCGATCGTCACGATGCGGACGTGGACGTCCGCGCTCCCACAGGCAGCCCCAACAAACTGCTTTTCTGCCTTTTTGGTGATTCCCGTGTTTTTGCAAGCGCCTCAGCTATCAGCTTAGCCACTTGCAATGGCCAGGCGTCACAATGCGGGGCGGGAGCCCCGCGGTCCATCCGTGAATCCTGGGACACCGCGGCCGTCGACCAAGCCAAGAGCTTGCCGCCAGGCTGAGAGCTGACAGCTTCTCCTACGCGCTGGCCAGTTCGTCGTCGGTGTCGACCTTCCAATCTGGTTCCCACAGGCCGGATCGCATTTCACGCATCCGGCGTTCGAAGAAGAAGTTCTCCTCCCCGAAAGCAGGCTCCAGGTCGTCCAACCAGACGGCCTGGGGGTCAAATTTGGCGAAGAAAACACGGTTGACCCATTGGGGGTCTCGGCCTTGAATCATCTTCAGCACGAAGACCCGCTCCCCTGCAACCTCGGTCACACCGTCAACCAACACCTTGCCGGGGGCGGCGGACATCGAGGGCCCTCGAACGGTCCGGGCCAGCCCGGAAATCTCGTTGAAAGCCTGATTGAAGATCTTGAGAGCACGAGCCAACGGAACCTCGAAATAATGTTTGGGACCGGTGTTGCGTTCGACAAAGAGGTAGTACGGAACCGCGCCGAGCTTGACCTGTTCTTTCCACATCGACGACCAGATCGCCGGCGAGTCGTTGACGTGTCGGATCAGAGGCGCCTGACACCGGATGACGGCGCCGGCATCCTGGATTCGACGCATCGCCTCTCGGCATTCCGGCGTTTCCAACTCCCTCGGATGAGAGAAATGCGCCATCAAGGCGATCTGCCGACCGCTGGAACGAACAGCCTCGAACAGGCGAAGAAGATCATCCGCATCGGGGTCAGTCAAGAAACGGTGAGGCCAGTAGCCGAGGGCCTTGGTGCCGATTCGGATCGAGGTCAGGTGCTCGGTCGAGGGACCCAACAACGGCTCGATGTAACGCCGCAGAATTCGACTGGGCATGATCAGCGGGTCCCCTCCGGTCAGCAGGAGGTCAGTCAATTCCGGATGAGCCGCCACATAATTCAACAGTGTGTCCGCCTCGCGGTTGGAGAACTTGAAGTGCTCCAGCCCGACAAACTGGGCCCACCGGAAACAATAGGTGCAGTAGGCATGACAGGTCTGGCCCTGGGAGGGAAAGAACAACAGGGTCTCTCGGTATTTGTGCTGGGCCCCCGGCAGGCATTCCCCTTCGATCACCGGAACATTGAGATCCATCTGTCCGGCCGGATGGGGGTTCATGTGATGTTGGACCTTTCGGGCCTCACGTACCAGCCTGTCATCCTCTCCACGGATGACGAGATCGCTCAATCTTCGAAAATCCGCCGGTTCCAGCATCCCTGCCTGCGGGAAGGTCAGTTGGAATATGGGGTCGTTGGGAATGTCGGTCCAGTCGATCAGACGATCAAGAACATGGGAGTTGACCTTGAACGGGAATACGGCCGAAACCGCTTTGAGGGCAACCTTCTGGTCCGCAGAAAGCCCGTTCAGCTGATCCAGGCGGTCCAGATGGGATCTTCCGAAGGCACGGTAGCGGGGCTTGTTGTCTTCTTGGATTCCCTGCATCGACCCTCCTTCGTGGGAAGATTCACTACCCGATCCCTTGTGCTCATTCCCGGATACTCTGTAAAGTTAAGTTAACACTTTATCGCTCAAAAATCAAGTCCCACTCTCAATTTTTCACAAAATTCCCGATCGTTCATACATCGATTCATGACCGGTTATAATGACCCCAACGGAACCGGCAGGTGCCCGGTTCGTCATCAAAATGAAACGTCGATCGCTCACCGCCATTCTTTTAGTTGCAGCCCTCCTGGTTGTTCTTTTTACTGTGCTGAGAGGCATCGACGAGGCAGCCCGGACCGGAAGAACATTGGGTCTTTCAGTGGACGACGAGCATGTGGGATTGACAATTTCCAGGGTAGTGCCGGGTCTACCGGCCGATCAAGCCGGACTGGCAAGCGGCGATACGTTCCTGAGCCTCGGCGGCGCCTCGCCCGAGGCCCTCCAGCAACTCCTGGATATCGCTGCAACGATGACTCGAGGCAAGGTCACGAACCTGACAGTTCTGCGTGCAGGCGAACGCAAAACCGTTCAGGTGACTCCGGGCGTGCCTCTACCCTGGGGACTCCTTCTCTTGGACCTCTTCGCCGTCTTGGGATATTTGGCGGTGGCTCTCCTTGCCAGGTTCCGAGCACCCGACACCCTCTCCTCCCGTTTGCTCTCGTTCTTTTCAATCGCGGTCGCATTGGAATTGGCGCTCCCGGTTTATGCTTCCCTGATCCCCAATTGGCCCCTCTATCGAAGCGTGCTTTTCCACCTACTTTCCGGACTTCAGCTTGGGCTGGAACTGCACCTGGCCTCAGTCATCCCCAAGCGGTACGCGTGGTTCGACCACCGTCCCTGGCTGACCCGCCTCTACTATTCGGTGGGCCTGTCCGCAGGAGGCATCACCGCTTTGCTCGAGATTGCAGAATTCTTCGAGATTGAATCCGCCTCCGCCCTCGCAGTGGCTGCACGTGCCGCCATGAACAATATTGTCCTTGTCGGCTGGGGTTTAGCCGTCGTCGCAATTCTAATGATCCAGTTCCGTAATTCGAAGACACCGGGGCACCGGAACCAGGCCCTCGTCATCCTGACCGGTGTTCTCCCATGGGCAATTTACAACATTGTCGGCACGGTCGCATCAATACAGGACATCTACCTCGGGGCCTGGTTCGACCTCGCACAACCGATCGTGCTTCTCCTCTACCCGGTAGTGATTTTCATCGCCATATTCCGCTACCACCTTTTCGACATTCGTGTCGCCTTCAAGAGAAGTCTGGTATTGGTCCTGGTCACCATCATCGTCATGGCCTTGTTCTCGACAGTCTTCGAAACGCTCTCCAGTCGGTTCGGTGAAATTGAACAGGCGGGTCGCTTTCAGGTAGTCCTGTTCGCATTGACGATGCTCCTGCTCGGCCTGCTGTTCAATCCGGTACGATGCTTGATCCAACTTGGCATCGACACCCGCTTTTTCCCTGAGAGAATTGCCCAACGGGAGCGCCTTGCGGAACTTGCCTCAAATCTCCCCTCTCTGGGAAACCTGGGGGCGATCGGACGGCATGTTGTCGAGGAAGTTTCCAGAGTCTTCCAGGTGACCTCTGCCACGCTCTTGGTTTCTGATCCCGCCAGCGGGCTGCTTTTGTCTCTGGCAACCGCCTCGGACGAGCCTTTGGGGGACAAGGATGTCTCCCTGCTCCTGGAAAGCAAGGATCAGGGCATTGACCAGCTCCGCCAGGCCAGGCGGCCTTTGCCGGCCGACATCCTCGCCAACACCAGCCCGGCACTGGCCCAGAGAATCAGTGCCCTGGGAGCTGAAACAGGCATCGGTCTGGTGAACGGAGAAACCCTTGTCGGACTTTTGCTGCTGGGGCCGAAAAAGGACCGGGGCGCTCTTACAACGGAAGAACTGGATCTACTCCGGCTGTTTTCCCTCAATGTCGCCACGGTATTGGAGAACGTCCGGTTGTTTCAGTCGGCGACCTACGAACAGCTGACCGGCCTCTTGAGGCGAGAGGCAATCCTCGAAGCCCTCGATGCCGAGATTGAGCGGGCCAGCCGATACGAACGGCCCTTGACGGTCGGCATGATCGATCTCGATCACTTCAAGACGGTCAACGACACCTGGGGGCACCTTGCCGGTGACGCGATGCTGCAGAGAGTCGCCACCGAACTCAAAAGTCGTCTCCGCTCAACCGACCAGATCGGCCGCTACGGCGGAGAGGAGTTCCTCTTCTTTCTCACCGAAACCGATCTCGAAACGGGCGTTCGAGTCGCGGAGAAGCTCAGGGCAGCCATCGAGAACCTCCCCTCGCCCGTCCCCGAGGCGCCGGACCTCCATATCACCGCCTCGATTGGACTGACGGAACTCCGTGCAGGGACAGATCCTCCCCCGACAGCCAACGACCTCATTCGAGCTGCTGATGGCGCACTCCTCCAAGGCAAGGATGCAGGACGGAACCGGGTGGTGGTCGATTCTGATCCAGGTGTCTGAGCCGCAAAGAGCGCCAGGGTTTTTGATTTCAATCCCTCCTTTGCCCTGGCCGCGTCGAATCGCCGGTTCCAGTTTCCAGTATCAAAAAAGGGCGGCCCGAAGGCCGCCCTTGTATTGTTGGTGATACCGATTATTCGGTAATACCAGCTGTCTTCTCGAGCATCGCGGTTGTCAAGGACTTGGGCCGCTCGAGCGCATATCCCAGCGCCCGGTCCCAGGTGATGTTGGTCAGCACGCCGAGGGCACGACCGACACCGAACAGAACGGTATAGAAGTCCCACTCCGTCAGGCCGTAGTACCACTGGATCACACCGGATTGTGCGTCGACATTGGGCCACGGGTTCTTCGCCTTGCCCTGTTCCTCGAGCACGCCGGGCGCAACCTGGTAAATCATCGAAACAACCTTGAACAGCGGATAGTCCGGCATGTTCTTCAGGCAGAAGTCACGCTGCGAAGCGTAGCGGGGATCGGTCTTCCGGAGTACGGCGTGGCCGTAACCGGGAATGACCTGACCGGAATTGAGGGTGTCCCACAGAGCTTCCTTGACCAACTCTTCGGTCGGCTCCTGGCCGCCAAGCTTGTCCATGAACTTCATGGTCCAGCTCAGGACCTCCTGGTTTGCCAGGCCGTGCAGCGGACCGGCCAGACCGTTGATGCCGGCAGACAGCGAGTAGTAGGCGTCGGAAAGTGCCGAGGCCACCAGGTGGGTCGTATGGGCGGAGACGTTGCCGGACTCGTGGTCCGAGTGCAGGATGAAGTACATCCTCGCAACATCGTCGTAGGGTTTCGGGAAACCCATCATGTGGGCGAAGTTGCCGCCGAGGTCCAGTTTGGGATCTTCAGGGATATGAACGTCGGCCTTGTACTTCATCCGGTAGATATAGGCGGCGATCGTCGGCAACTTGGCCATCAGGTTCATCACGTCCTCAAGCATGGGCTCCCAGTAGACCATCTTGGACATGCCTTCGTTGTAGCGCTTGACGAAGATCGACTCACGCTGCATCGAGGTGATCGCGGCGGAGAACATCGCCATCGGATGGCTGTCGCGCGGCATGGCGCGGAGAACATCGATCACGTACTGGGGCAAAGATCTCTTCTGCTGAAACTCTTCAACCACTTCCATGGTCTGCTCGACAGTCGGAACCTCGCTCGTCATCAGAAAGTAGAAGAAGGCCTCAACCCAGGGATAGTCGCTTCCCGGAACTTTCGGCAGGGCCTCAAAGGTCTCGGGAATGGTCTTTCCGCGAAAACGGATTCCCTCGAACGGATCGAGATAGGACACGTCGGTCACGAGGCAGCGGACGCCCCGTGCGCCGCCGATGGCCTGGGCGATCGTGACCTCGCCGACCTTGACATCACCGTGTTCCTTGACCAACCGCGTAGTCCGCGGCCGATGCTCCTCGATCTTCTTTCGCAGTGTTTCCCTCAGACTTGACATGATGGCTCCCTTCGTTTCAGCCAGCTCAAGCGCCGGAATCTCGGAAGTGTAAAGAATTTTCCGTTCCGCGCTTCATGTGAACAACTTTCCAATTATCAAAATATCTTCATATACTTTGCCGTGTTTTCCCTCGTCGCCCATGCGATTGCGTAAGGTCCTTTTTTAACGGCCACCCCCACAGTATAAAGCTTGTGAAAGAAAGTGACAAGCTCCATTTTCAAAATTTTACCGACTTGACCTCTCGGTCCCGACACTCGTGGACTGACAAATGTAGAATAGGCCTCGATGTCACCATTCCACGCGAATCGTTGGTTGCCGTTGTGGGTCTTGGCCATCCTGGATGCCCTTTCGATCGTCGGTGGAGGATTGACTGCGGCGTGGATGCGATTCCTTCCCGAGTTTTTGGGCCAGGAACTTGCCGTACTGATCTCGCACCCGGGGTTCATCGCTTACGCCATTGGGGCACAACTGGCACTCGCAACGACTTTTGACCTCTATCGACCGCAGATCTGGCGGGGACGTGACGAACTCCTGGTCCGCATGGCAGCATTGGCGGTGACGCTCCCGGTCGCACTGACCTTGGGCGTCTATCTGGTCCCCGGATGGCAGTTTGGGCGCGGACTGCTCGTGCTGACATTGATTACCGCGCTGGCCCTCCAGGTCATCGGCCGCCTGGGCTGGCTTGTCTGGGGCGCCAACCCACCTCAAAGGCAGGCGGTCCTGGTCGGAGACGGGCCGATCGTCACCTCCCTCCTGGCCGAGTTGCAGCATCGTCCCTGGGCGCCCTTCCGGATCCGTCAGCACATTTCAGCGCTGGCCCTCGACGAAGAGCCCGAAAAGGTGCAAGCCTCTCTCCAGACCGCTGACCTCCTGATCGTCGCAACACTTTCCAACACCAACGCCACCGAAAGAGTGACCGCTCTCAACTTTCGAGGAACACCCGTCATCGACGCCGCCGGCGCCTACACCGAGCTGACCGGACAAGTCCCGGTGCTGCAGGTTGACTCCCGGTGGTTCATCGCAACCGGTGATTTTTCCAATCTGGCAACATCACCCTTCCACCATCTCCAAAGGGCGATGGATGTCGTGGTCGCACTGGGGCTCCTGGTTCTGTCCTCCCCGATCATTCTGCTTTCGGCCCTGATTGTCCGCCTTGCCGGGGGAAAGCCGGTTATTTATCGCCAGACCCGGCTGGGCCGCTTTCGTACACCCTTCACACTTTTCAAGCTCCGTACGATGGGCAACACGGCGGAACAGAATGGACCCGAATTCGCTGAACCCGAGGATCAGCGGATACTTCCATTCGCCGCTTTTCTGCGGCGATGGAGGATCGACGAATTGCCGCAGCTCGTCAACGTGCTCAGGGGCGAGATGAGCCTGGTCGGTCCCCGCCCGGAGCGACCCGAGATCACCGAGGACCTCGAAGACAAGATCCCATTCTTCGGCTATCGCTATTCAGTTCGCCCAGGCCTGACCGGGTGGGCCCAGGTCAACCACCCCTACTGTGCCGACCTCGACGACCACCGCATCAAGCTGGAATACGACCTCTACTCCCTCAGACACCACGGCCCGATGTTGTATCTCCTGGTTTTGATCAGGACGATGGGAGCGTTGGTGTTTTCACCGGGACGTTAGCTTTTCCCAAATGCCTTCCACAGCCGCTCGAACACTTCTTCGAAGCGGCGAACAACCTCGGGGTTGTCGATCACGACGATATTCTCGTGGTTTTCCGTCGATGCACTTCGGGTCCAGTTGTAGCTGCCGGTGACCACAGTACGACCGTCCACAACGGCAAATTTGTGGTGCATGTGGGCCGGCCCGGAGTCTGTGGCGACGGAGACCCCTGACTCGGCAAGCTCGGTCACATCCGATCCAAGGTCACCGACTTTCTGGTCATCGGTAATGATCCGCACCTTGACGCCCCGCCGGTGGGCGTCGAGGATGGCACGGCTGAGCGTGTTGTCGGTTATGGCGAAGACGCACACGTCGGCCGAGCGACGGCTACCATTGAGGAGGGTGACCACCCGATCTCGGCATTTTGTCCCAGGGCTGAACCAGGCTTCGATCCGGTCGGACTCCCGGTCGGGCTTGCGCGCCGCCTCCACTGCCTTCACCACGCCTTCCAACCACTCGACAACATCCCGGTTCTTGGCCCCCTTGAGGCACTCGCGGGCCACGACAAATGCTCGACTTCGGATGACCTCAAGCTCACGCTCCTTGCCTCCATCTTCAAAGAGCTGATCCAGCGCCTTGCGCTCGGCCCTCGACAGTTTCATGTCATCCAGTGTTCGGGCGAGAACGGTGTCAATCTGATTCAGATCCATCAACGAATCATACCGGGGCAGGTGACGCAACGCGCCCAATGCTTGTTGACTCCGAGTCGCAAGGGGATCATACTGGACAGGTCGAAGTGCAAATAGCACCCGCGACATCCAAGGGGGTGCCCTCCAGAACTGACGGAGGGCTGAGAACACACCCTTGGCTCGGAGAATCCGCAGTCCGCGGCGTCCTCCGAGCAAGAACCTGATCCGGGTCATGCCGGCGGAGGGATTTGGACAATGACTGTATTTACCGCAAGCACACGTATTTTTCGGTGCGCCTCGGCTATTGCCGTGGCGGCGATCCTGACCTGCTCGGCTGCCCTCTCAGCCGCGGAGATCATTCAGGGGGTGGTTCTGGATCCCGACGGCACACCGGTCGCCGGAGCGACAATCGCGCTCGGAAGTGGCGAAGTCACCGCGCTCACGATGGGGGACGGCACCTTTTCGTTGAAACTGCCCGAACCGATCCCCTCCCCTCTCCGGCTGTCCGTTTGGGCGCCTGGATTCGAAAAAGGAACCCTCGAGTTAGAGGGGGGGCCGGAGCTTCTTGAGATCCGTCTCAAACCGATACCCCTTTTCTCCGGAGAAGTCGAGGTAACGAGCAATCGCGCCCAGGTCGGCGAAACACCGGTAACCCTGACGAACGTCTCCCGGGAAGAGATCGCCCGCAACAACTGGGGCCAAGACGTGCCCCTTCTCCTGCAACACGTCCCCGGCTTCTACGCCTTCAACGACAACGGGAACGGCATGGGCTACTCCTACTTCTTCCTGCGCGGCTTTGACATGCGCAGGACATCGGTCAGCCTCAACGGAGTCCCTCTCAACGACGCACACTCCCATGGAGTCTACTTCGTCGACCTCGCGGACTTCCTGTCAACCACCGGAGACATCCAGGTTCAGCGCGGCGTAGGCACCAACCTCTTCGGCGGCTCGGCGATCGGCGGCGCAGTCGACATGAGGACCCGAGAACCTCTCACCGAACCCCGCCTTCGAATTTCTGCGAGCGGAGGATCGTGGGGCACACGAACCTCCCAGATTGAATACGACAGCGGTCTGATAGACGAAGAGTGGGCGGCGACCTTCCGGTACTCACGATCGAAATCCGACGGCTATCGCGACCAGAGCTGGTTGGACGCCTGGAACTACTACGCGACCATCGAACACTATGGACGACGAAGCACGACACGCCTGGTTCTGTTCGGCGGGCCCGAGGATACCCACCTTGCCTACGAAGGCATCACTCAGGCCTACCTCAAGGGAGAGATCACCGGAAACAAGCGCAAGGACCGGCGCCATAATCCTCTGACCTACCCGGGAGAGATCGATCACTTTTTCCAGCCGCACTTCCAGCTGATCAACAACACACAGTTGACTCCGGACCTCAGACTGAACAATACCCTCTTC
Organism: Acidobacteriota bacterium; assembly: GCA_039714865.1. Taxonomy (GTDB): domain Bacteria; phylum Acidobacteriota; class Thermoanaerobaculia; order Thermoanaerobaculales; family Sulfomarinibacteraceae; genus DAOWGJ01. The sequence continues at coordinate 9,365 of JBDLIO010000030.1, forward strand.
TATTTCGAGGGAGATGGCTTTTACGAGCAGTTCAAGGAGGATCGTTGGCTTCCCGAATATAACCTTCAGCCCTATCCCGGGCCCGACGGAGATATCATTGACACCTCAGACCTGGTGCGCCGCCGCCAAGTCGGCGAATGGGACGCCGGATGGATCGGCTCGGTGGAATGGCGCCACGGAAACAAACGAGGGCAACTTCAGGCCGGGTTGGCCGTCCGGCTCCACAGCGGCCGGCATGAAGGTACGACGATCTGGGCCCAACACTATCCCCCGGATACGCCCCCGAACCACCCCTACTACGACTACCGGCTGGACAAACAGACCTACCAACCCTTTATTCAGGAGGAGTGGAAGGTCTCCGACCAATGGCGGCTTTTCGGTGGGCTGACGTGGACCTCCCATCGTTACCACATGCAAGACGATCAGTTGAAGAGTGTTGATTTCGTTGAGGATTTCGACTTTCTGCTGCCCCGCCTGGGAGTGACCTTCAACCCTGGGCCGGGTTTGAGCCTCTATGCCAATATCTCCCGCGGAGGCCGTGAACCGGCATTCAGAGACATCTATGATCCGCAGGATTTCTGGTTCGGTGATCAACCCAACGACCTCGAACCCGAAGATCTGACGGATTTCGAGTTGGGGGTCCAGCACCAATGGCACAGGGGTTATGGGCGCTTCAACCTTTATTTGCTCGATTTCGACAACGCGATCGTCTGGGCCGGCGGACTGGACAGCGACGGCCTGCCAATCACGGCGAACGGAGCGAAGACCACCCACAAGGGCGCTGAGCTGGAACTGGGATGGACACCCAGACCACGTTTCGGCGCTCGGCTGACTGCGTCTTATTCCAGGGCCACCTTCGACGACTTTGAGGAGTTCGGGTGGGACGGTAGTTTCCAAGACCACAGAGGGAATCGAATCGCGGGCACCCCTGATTGGCTGGCTTCGCTGGAAATGACTGGTGGATGGGGACCGGTTGATGTGGTGGCATCCGTCCGATACGCCGGAAGGTTCTTTCTCGACAATACCGAAGACCTGCGCAAGTACCCTGAACTCAGGGACGATCCCGGCTACATCCACAGAGTCAACGAGGCCTTTACG
>JBDLIO010000031.1:0-10434 GCA_039714865.1 Acidobacteriota bacterium
GGAGTCCAGGAGGCGTTCCAGAGCCGGGCGGGATTCTTCGTGCGCGTCCGCTGACACCAGCCGCAGGTTGAGTTCGTCGATGCGGTCCTCGGTGGCCGGCAGGTGGCGTTTCATGTAGGAGGTGATCGGAACCACCACCAGGCGGTTGAGCCATTCGTGGGCGTTGTAGGTGTCGTTCTTTTGCCAGTAGAATACCTTTTCTTTGGTGACGCCGACCACCGTGTAGCGTTCTCCACCAATCGTCAGCGCCTGGCCGACCGGGTCCGTGGACCCGAACAGCTCGCGGGCGCGGGTAGAGCCGATGACGACAACCGCCGCACACGTCTCGATGTCATGCGCGCCGAGGTAGCGGCCCGACGCCATCTCCAGTCCCCGCATCCGGCCGAAGTCGGGCTCGATGGCGGTGATTCGAAGCTCCATTTCGGTCTCTCCGGCGCGCACCCGGTGGCGGCGGGCGATTTCGGCCACCACCTGGTCGAAACCGGGGATGGTCTGCCGAATCTGCTCGGCGTCCTGGAGCTTGAGGCCCATGCGAGCGCGCTGCCGGGCCGTCAACTCGAGTTCCGACGGCGGCTGGTTGTACACCCCCACAAGGCGGGTACCGCCGCTTTCTTCGAAATACTGCTGGCGGCGTGCCTCCATGCCCGAGGTCATGCCGAGGGTGGCGACCACGGACGCCACACCGAGGATCACGCCGAGGGTCTGCAGCACGGTCCGCCCCGAGTGCTCGCGGATTTCGACGAATCCCTCCCGGATGAACTGGGTAAGGTTCACGCGGCAGCCCGTCCGGCCTCGGTCTGAACCAGGCCGTCGACGATGTCGATGATGCGCTGGGCGCGTGCCGCAACGCTGTGGTCGTGGGTGACGACGATCAGGGTCTGGCCTTCCGTTTGCAGGGTGTCGAAGAGCGCCAGGATCTCGGTTCCCGTGTGCTGGTCGAGGTTGCCGGTGGGCTCGTCCGCCATGACGACCGCCGGATCGGTGACCAGCGCCCGGGCGATGGCGGCGCGTTGTCTCTGGCCTCCCGAGAGTTCGCAAGGTCGATGTTTGACGCGGTCGCCGAGGCCGACACGGTCAAGGACCTCACGGGCCCTGCGTTGCCTTTCCGCCCTGGTGACGCCCGAGTAGAGCAACGGCAATTCGATATTGCGCAGGAGGCTGGCTTTCGGCAGCAGATTGAAATTCTGGAAGATGAAACCGATCTGCCGGTTTCTCAGGTGTGCCAGGCGGCGTCGCGAGAGACTGGAGACCTCGTCACCGTCGAGGCGGTAGGACCCCGATGTCGGGGTGTCGAGCAGACCGAGGATGTGCATCAGGGTCGATTTTCCAGACCCGGACGGACCCATCACGGCGAGGTAATCCCCACGACCCACCGTGAGGTCGATTCCCCGCAGTGCCTGAACCGCGAGATCGCCCGAGCCATAGACCTTGCGGATATTTTCGAGGTGGATCAGCGGGATCATCAGGACCTCTCTTCCTGAGGCTTCGACGGGTCGGCCAGGGCGATTTCTTCGCCCTGGGTGAGGCCGTCGGTAATCTGCACGTCGGTGGTCGAAGCGATGCCGGTCACTACCTGACGCTCCTCGAACCATCGCCGCCAGAGTTGGCGGGGGTCGTCATGCCACGGCTCGGTGCTCTCGGCTGCATGCTCGCCGGTCTCGGCCTCGGCGTCCGTTGTTGATTCTTTCGACTTGGCGGGCAGCGGTGTTTCGAGCTTGACGTAGACGATCTCTTCTTCGCCGCGAATGAAAACCGACTCGACGGGCACCGTCAGCACATCGTTTCGGGTTTCGCCTCGAATCTCGATATTGGCGGTCATACCGGTGCGCAGTTCGTGACTCAGCTCCTCGAGCGCAATCTCGATGTCGAAGACCTTGACCTGGTTGTCCATCCGCGCGGCAGGTGCGATGCGCGAGATGGAGCCGGGGAAGAGTTTGCGTGCGTAGGCATCGAGGGTGACGCGGACCGGCTGGTCTTCATGGATCTTTCCGATGTCGACCTCGTTGATGCCCGCCTTGACCTGCATGGTGGCCAGGTCGGCTACGGTCGCGATGATCGTACCTGCGTTGAACGACCCGCTGCCGGTCACCGTTTCGCCAAGCTCGACCGGCCGGTCGATGATGATGCCGGCCATCGGCGAGGTGATGTTGACCACCTGTTGTGGGTTGTCGCCGACCGGGATGCCGGAGGCCTCGACCAGGGTGATCTTCTCTTGCGCGGCGTTGAGGGACTGCTGCATCTGGCGGTACCGGTTCTCGGCCTGGCGGTGCAACTCGACCGAAATCAGGCCGCTCTCAAAAAGCTCTCTTTTCGACTCGTAGTCTTCTTGGGCGTCTTCTAAGTCGATGCGCGCGGCGGCCACTCGGTTCTTGACGGCCAGCAGGTCTTGGGCCTGATTGACGTCAGGCTCGATGCGGGCGATCAGCTGCCCTTTTTTGACTCTGTCGCCGGGTCGAATGGGAAGATCCACCACGCGCCCGGACAGATTCGACTTGATGTCGACCTTGATCTCGGGTTCGACGGTGCCGATTTCGCGCACAACGACCTGCACGTCGTCGATTGAGGCCGCCAGAACCGGGATGTCCGGGCCCTCTTCTTCTTCTGGAGCTTGGGCAATCCGGCTTCGTGCCGCAAAGGCCGCAGCAGCCACGGCCAGGATGATCACACTTGCGATCAGCCATCGTTTCTTTGATCGAGCCATATCGTCCTCCTCGGCAATCCCGTCGTCCGCTCTTGGTGAGTGAAACGTGTTGCTTTCTAAAAAGGTTCGCTGTATTGGTGCCTTATCCACAAAGTGCCTCGAAATTTCGAAGCAGAACTGGGAATAAGTCGTGCTGTCAGCTGTCAGCTATCAGCTGAGCCTCTTGCAAAAAGAGCGAAACGAGGGGCGCTCGTTGCGGGGCAGGAGCCCCGCGCTCCATTCACGGCGCCCCAGGTTTTGCGGTGGGAGCGCGGGCCTCCCGGCCCGCATCGTGCCGATTGATTTTTGCAAGAGGCTCAGCTCTCAGCCCGCGCCTGCCATCCCGTCGGTACCGATCGTTTCGCGAGGGACTGGACCTCTGGATCCGATCAGAACTGGTCGAAGCCGTGGGGACTCCGTAGGAGTTCTGCGTGGGCTAGCTGACGGCTGATAGCCACCCGGTGGGCCGGGTGCCGTTGAGAGAATTCTGAAGGATTTGTGAACTCGATCTCCGGCAGAAGTCGTCTTGCTGCGGCATTTAACGACAGGTCGCGACAATTCGTCAGGTTTGAGTCAGGCATCTGTCAGGACTTCGTCAGATACGAGACTTCTGCCGATTTGATGCCGTTCTTCGTGGTAGTTTTCGCCTTGATCTTGACCCTTGGTCGGTACTTCAACCGACTCTATCGAAAAGGCAGAACTCCAATTGCGGACTTAATGAAAAGGACTTGACGATGCCCGATAGTTTCCCCAAGGCAAGCTGGGCGCTTATTCTCGGAGGCTCGAGCGGATTCGGCCTGGCGTCGGCTGCCAAACTCGCGGCCGGCGGCATGAATCTGATCATCTTTCACCGTGACCGGCGCGGCGCCATGGCCAGGATCGAGGAGGATTTCGCGGCACTGAGGAACCAGGGCGTCGAGGTTCTCACCTTCAATGCCGATGCCTTGAGTGCCGAGGTGCGAGAGGACAAACTCGAAGAGATTGCCGGGCACCTGGGTGACGACCGCATCCACCTCCTGCTCCACTCCATCGCCTTCGGCAACCTCAAGCTGTCGGTGGCCGAGAAGCCGGCCGATGATTCGGCTGTCAGCGCCTTGGCCGAGCGCCTCGGCATTGAGGTGGAGAAGCTGCAGACCGCCGCCGACGAACTCTTTGCAGAAGGCGCCGATCGCCTGCAGCTCCTGGCGGCTCCACCGCAGTACTCCGCCTCACTCTTCCTCGAGGAAGAAGACCTCGCCCGGACAATCCATGCCATGGGAACCAGCCTGCTCGGCTGGGTGCAGGCCATTCATGGGCGCGGCCTCTTCGCAGCGGACGCCCGGGTGCTCGGCCTGACCAGCGAGGGCAATACAATTGCCTGGAAGGGCTACGCTGCCGTGGCCGCCGCCAAGGTCGCCCTTGAGTCGGTCGCCCGTTCCATCGCCGTCGAGTTTGCCCCCTACGGCATCCGCTGCAACGTGCTGCAACCCGGGGTCACCGAAACGCCGGCCCTGCGATTGATTCCCGGCAACGCCCATCTCAAGGCCGAGGCCCGGTCCAAGAACCCCTTCGGCCGCCTGACCCAACCTGAGGACGTGGCCGACGTCGTTTCCCTGATGGCCCAACCGGAAGCGGCGTGGATCAACGGCGCCCTGATTCGGGTGGACGGCGGCGAACATGTGTCAGGAGTTCGCCAATGAGCCTTTATCTGCACGGCATCGGCCACTATCATCCCGAGACCGAGATCACCAATCAGTTCTTCGAGGAACTGGATATCGGTACCAACAACGAGTGGATCATGGAGCGCGTGGGCATCCGCTCGCGGCGCACGGTCCTGCCCCTTGACTACATTCGCCAAACCCGCAACTCCGACACCCGTGCCTCCAACGAGGCGGCTGTCTTGACCAACGCCGAGGCCGGCGCACATGCAGCCCGCATGGCGGTGGCTCGGGCGGGCATCAACATCAACGATATCGGCATGGTCGTTGCCGGCGGTGTTGCCCCGGATACTGTATCTCCAGCCGAGGCCTGCAACATCGCCAATGAACTGGAACTCGAAGTGCCGGCTTTTGATGTCAACTCGGCCTGTACCAGCCATATCGCCGCCATGCATGTACTCGCCGGGATGCGCCCCGAGGTCCTGCCGCCTTATGTGCTGGTGGTAGCTTCCGAGCGCACGACCTGCTCGGTTGACTACAACGATCGAGCCGGCGCGATACTTTGGGGTGACGGCAGTATCGCCACCGTATTGTCGCCAACCATCCCGGGATCGGCGGTGATCACCGGCACTCGCCTGGCGTCAAGTCCCGCCGGCGCCGACAAGGTGGTTTTGCCTCGTACCGGTCTTTTTCGGCAGGAGGGACGCACGGTTCAGACCTTCGCCATCAAGCGCACCACCAAGATTCTCAGGGAGATGATCGGCGAGTACTCCGATGCCGAACGCCGATTGCATTTCATCGGTCACCAGGCCAACCGCGGCATGCTGCAATCGGTGTGCCGCCTGACAGGCCTGCCGGAGGACCGGCACCACACGAACGTCGAGCACTTCGGCAATACCGCGGCCGCAGGGTCGCCATCGGTGATCTCCCAGCGCTGGGACTCGTGGACCGGCGGCGACGACATCGCCGTGATTGGAGTCGGCTCAGGTCTGACGTGGGGTGGTTTCATGATTCGTTTTGGAGAAGAGATTTGAAATACCAGGACTTTTGCGGCCAAAGAACTTTCAGCCTGGAGGAGATCCTTGCCTTCGGGCATGGAACACTGCTCGAGGATGCGCCCGAGGGCTTCGCCGCACGTTTCCCGATTCCGCCGATGCTGATGGTGGATCGCATCACCAACATCGAGACCCAGGACAAGCGCGGCCGTATCGTCGCCGAGCGTGACGTGCGCCTCGATGACTGGTTTTTTCAATGCCACTTCATCGGTGATCCGGTGCAACCCGGTTGTCTCGGAGTCGATGCCGTGTGGCAGCTGATCGGTTTCTATTGCGCCTGGAAGGGTGGGCTGGGCGCAGGGCGGGCCCTCGGCTGCGGCGAGGTGGAATTCACGGGCCAGATTCGGCCCTATGACGGCACGGTCACCTATGCCATCGACATCGTTCGTTTTGCCGACCTGCCGGCCTCGGGGTCCTCCATCGCCATCGGTGACGCCGTGGTCAGCGTCGATGACGAGCCGATCTACACGATCAAGCGGGCCAAGGTGGGTCTCTTCCGCGACATCCAGTATCCCGACTATCCCCTGCGCTCGGCCAACTCCACCGGCGGGAAGATGGAATCCTGAGCGGCTTCGACCACGCCACGATCCTCGAACACCTGCCCCAGCAGGAGCCCTTCCGCTTCATCGACCGGATCCTGGAGGTGGACGACGACCATATCGTGGCCGCCTACCGTTTCCGGCCCGAAGCTGATTTCTACCGAGGCCACTTTCCCGGCAACCCCGTGACCCCGGGGGTGATCCTGATCGAGTCGATGGCCCAGGTGGGCGTGGTGGCGTTGGGCATCTATCTGCTGTCCAAGGAGGCGCCCGAAGAGGTCGGAAAGGTGGTCACGATGTTCTCTGACGTGGCGATGGATTTCACCGGTGTCGTACGGCCCGGCGACGAGGTGACGATCACCGGTTACAAGCAGTTCTTCCGTCGGCTCAAGCTGCGTTCCAAAGTGGAGATGAAACTGGCCGACGGCACGATCGTGGCTTCCGGCACCGTAAGCGGAATGGGGGTGCCCCAATGAGCAGGCGAGTCGTTGTCACAGGTCTCGGCGTGGTGTCGTCAATCGGCTCCACGATGGACCAATTCACCGCCTCATTGCGCGCAGGAACATCGGGCGCCGAGGTGCATCCTGCCATGGTGGAGCATCGTTTCGGCTGCCACGTGGCGGCGGTACCCAGCGGCATCGACGAATTGGCCGAGCGCTATTTCGACGAGGAGCTGCTGCTGGCCATGAACTCCGGCCATCGCATGGCCTCGATCGCCTCCGTCGATGCATGGACCGACGCCGGCCTCGAGCGCCCCGCAAGTGGCGATGATGCTGTCAACTGGGACACCGGCGCCATCATCGGCACCGGGGTCGGCGGCCTTGATACCACCGGGGGCAAGATCGTTCCCCTGACCGACGCGTGCAAAGTGCGCCGCATCGGCAGCACCGGCGTCGAGCAGGTGATGGCCTCGGGGGTGTCGGCGCGGGTTTCGGGCATCCTTGCTCTCGGCAACCAGGTAACAACCAACTCCAGCGCCTGCAGCACCGGCACCGAGGCCGTCATCATGGGCCTCGATCGCATCCGGGCCGGTCGCGCCGAGCGCATGTTGTGCGGCGGCGTCGAGGGCGAGAGCCATTACAGCTGGGCCGGCTTCGACGCCATGAGGGTTTTGTCCAGGACATTCAACGATCGACCGCAGGAGGCCTCGCGGCCGATGAGCGGCTCGGCGGCCGGTTTTGTGCCCGGTGCCGGGGCCGGCGTGCTGATGCTCGAGAGCCTCGACAGCGCCCTGGAACGGGGCGCCCGCATTCACGCCGAGGTGTTGGGCGGTGATCTCAACTGCGGCGGCCACCGTATGGGCGGGTCGATGACGGCGCCCAACCCCACGTCGGTGCAACGCTGTATTCGCGGCGCCTTGGCAGATGCCGGCATCGGGCCGGAAAGCGTCGATGCCGTCAGCGGTCATTTGACCGCCACCGGCGCCGATGCCCGTGAGGTCCGTTCGTGGGCTGCGGCTCTCGAGTGCTCGCCGGGCGACCTGCCGGCCATCACCTCCACCAAGTCCCTGATCGGACACACTCTGGGCGCTGCCGGCGCCATCGAAACGATCGCCGCCATCGCCATGATCGAGGGGGGCTTCGTGCACCCGTCGATCAACTGTGAAGACGTTCACCCGGAGATCGAGCCCTTCAAGGATTCGATTCCCCATCAAATCCGAGAGCTCCCGGAGCTCAAGACCATCATCAAGTCCGGCTTCGGTTTTGGTGATGTCAACGCGTGCCTCGTGCTCGCGCGACACCAGGGCTGAGGCCCGAGAAAAGGAGACATCATGAGCAAGGAACAGATTTTCGAGAAAGTGGTCGCAGTCCTGAAGAGGTATACCAAGAACGAGGACGCCCTCAACGGCGTGTCGGTCTCCACCAATATCCTTGAGGACCTCAAGGTCAACTCGGCCCGCCTGGTCGATGTGATTCTCGACTTCGAGGACGTCTTCAACATCGAGATCGCCGACGAGGACGCCGACGGCGTCAACACCGTGGGTGACGCCCTCCAACTGATCGAAGCCCGCATCGGGTGATTGCAGCGCCGGCTGTAGAAGCCGCCGGGGCCAATTCCTCGGGTGGCGGTTCAAACCGGCTTTCAACTCGAAGCCGTTTGGCTCTTGCTGTGCAGAGCCTGTTGGTGCGTCTGGCCGGGCCGATCACCCTCACGGGGATCGGCCTCGCCATGCGTCACCTCTACGGTTTCACTTTTTACGACCTGCGTGAAATCCGGCGCCGCTTCAAGGCCGAACTCAAGGCCAACCCGGGTCCGGTTTTGATTGCGGCCAACCACCTGACCTTCGTGGACTCGCCGATCCTCACATGGGGGTTGGCGCCCACCTGGTGGTACGCCCTTCACTCGGCCAAGATGCCCTGGAATACGCCTGAGCGTCGCAACTTCGCGTCCAGCTTTTTGGCCAGGGTCGTCGTCTACCTTTTCAAGTGCCTGCCGATCACCCGGGGTGGCGATCGCAAGGCCGTGACGCTGGTTCTCGACAAGCTGGCCCACCTTCTCAAGAAGGGCCATCTGGTCTTGATGTTCCCCGAGGGCCGGCGCAGCCGCACCACCTGCATCGACCGCACCCACGCCGCCCACGGCGTCGGCCGGCTGGTCAAGGCGGTTCCGGGAACTCGAGTCCTGTGCGTCTACCTGCGCGGCGACCATCAGCACGAGTACTCCCTGCTGCCGGTCAAGGGAGAGACCTTTCACCTCAGCACATCGTGGCTCGAACCGGCCACCGAGAAGAAGGGGCTGCGGGGTTCGGTCGACATCACCGACCAGATCCTGACCCGCCTCGAGGCGATGGAAGCAGCGTATTTCGATGATAGGGAATGACATCGTTGACCTCGATGACCCTGAAACAGGTACCGAAGGGCTGAATCCCCGGTTTGACAGTCGGGTGTTCAGTGCTGACGAACGCCGACGATTGGCTGCGGCCGAAGATCATCGGGCGCTGCGCTGGACCTTGTGGGCGGCAAAAGAGAGCGCCTACAAATTGGCCAAACGCCGGGATCCTGAAACGATCTTCGCGCACTCGCTCTTCGAGACGGATCTCGGCGACGATGGCTGCGGGACCGTGCGGCACGGCGAGTGGTGCTGTGACGTTGCCGTGAACCGGGAGGGTTCCGCTATTCACGCAATCGCCACGGCAGACCATGGCGATCGACAGCGCGTCGTCTTTGGTCTCGGCGAAGTTCCGGAAGGCGATGATCCCAGCGTCCGAGTGCGCGAACTGGCGAGCAACTCCGTCGCCCGTCATCTCCAGGTCGAGCCGGCAGCGGTCATGATCACTGCCGGGGAAGATCGCATCCCGGTTCTGCGGGTCGATGGCCAGCCCTCAGGCCACCTGTCCCTGTCCCATCACGGCGCCTTGGCGGCATTCGCCTGGATGCCTCCCTCCGAGGGTTGATCAGGACACCGATCGGCGGTCCTCAGAAAAGAAAAGGAGAGCGCGAATCGCGCTCTCCTTGGGTTGTGTCGAGGTGCGGGATTACTCCACGTCGAAGCTCTGAAGCGCCACCGGCACCGGTGCGCTGCAGTTCGAGTCCCCACCGGCCGGATGGGCGAAGCACACCGCCAGGTCCGCGGTCAGTGCGGCTGTGTTGCACGAGAACTCGAGTGCCGTGGAGGCATCACCCTGGATCCCCACGGTTGCTCCGCTGCCGGCTTCGGAACTGGGATCCAGATACTGCAACAGGATATTGTTGGAGCCCTCAAACAGCACCACCTGGGCCGTGATCGGATCCGAGGTGCCGAAATGCGGGACCTGGTCGAACTGCACGATCAGGCGGCGATCCGGCGAACTGCCGATGATCTCGTAATACACCGCACCGCCGGAAGACGCGTCGAGGTCGTCATGGTAAACGGCAATGAAGGTGGGCACGTTGTAGCCCGGGTCCCCTGGCAGGCACACGTTGGCGTATCCGAGATAGGCATCCGTGAAGTACACCGTGCCGTTTGATCCCACCGCAATGTCGGTGTAGCCCGTGCCGTAGAAGTCGAAGGTGAACGGCAGCGTGATCGGCCAGTAGTAGCTGTCGTCGATTTGCGCCATATCCGTGCCGGTCGAGGCGATGTCGAACCAACTGTATGCCGGTCCGCCTGCCTCGGCAGAGTCGATCCAGGTGTAGCCGAACGCATCCGGGCCACCGGTTCCTCTCGGGGCCACACCCCCCTGAACCGGATCGGTGTCGTTCGCCTTGTCTTCCGCCACCGAGGTTACGGTTCCCTCGGCGCCTGCAGGCAGCGCCCAGAAACACGTGACAAGACACAATACCGCCAAACAGATGAATGGTCCCGAGAACTTGCGATTTCTCATGATTCTCCCCCTATTCTCAAGACAGTATATTCAAGGGTGAACAAATAGTAAATAGGGAAAAAATTTGAAAAAGGACTCATTCTCGGGACAGGGCGTCCGGCCCGACGATTGGTAGGGTATCCCGGGATTGCGGGTTTCGGACTCCCGGCGATCGGACAGGTATGATGGTGTCCCCGCTGCCGGAGTGGCGGAACGGTAGACGCCAAGGACTTAAAATCCT
>JBDLIO010000032.1:0-10338 GCA_039714865.1 Acidobacteriota bacterium
GGCCGGGTTGCTGATGTCGAGAATCTGGAGACCCGAGTATCCACCGGCGACGTAGGCGGTGGATCCTGATGCATCGACGTTACGAGCGGTCCCCGAAGCGAAGGTTCCCACCGTTTGAGGAGACCCGGGATCGCTGACGTCGATGATCGCCACACCGGCACTATCGTCTGCGATCAGAGCCAGATTCCCGGAAAGGCCGACTCCATAGGCCCAGCCTGGTGTATCCACACTGCCGAGCAGTTGAGGGGATTCCGGGTTGGAGACATCAACGATCGCAAGACCCGATCCTCCATCGGCCACAAAGGCTACGTTTGAGGAAACGAGGACCTCCGTGACAGATCCCGATGTGTCGTAGGCTCCGAGCAGCTGAGGAGCGGCCGGATCGCTGATGTCGAGGATCTCCAGGCCGTGGTTTCCCGCAGCCAGGAAAGCGGTATTTCCCGAGACGAAAGAGGCGGAGTAACACCCCCCGCCATCGTATTGGCTGACCGCGTGGGGACTGAAAGGATCCGAGACATCGATGAGGAAGAGCCCCGAACACCAGTCGGCCAGCAAGACGACATTCCCCGGCCCGAGCGCAACGCCCTGTGCGGCCTGTGGCGCCTCCCAGTGGGCGACATGGACGGGGTTGTCCGGATCAACAAAATCCCAGATGGCGAGGCCGAAGGCATCCGCCCCATAGGCGTATCTTCCGTCGAAGACCACATCCTCCAGGTGTGGGTTGTTCGTAAAACTCATCATCGACCGTCCGGCCGGTTCCGGACAGACTGCTCCCGATGCGATCGGGGTGATTCCTAAACTGGCCACAAATACGGCTGCGGACAGGGTGATCATTGCCGAGTAGAACCGATTCCACTTCATTATTCTCTCCATTCGCGAGTTCGGAAGCGCTGTCATCAAGAATACCGAAGAAAACCGCCGCCGACACAAGGAGGCCCCGCCGCCGGTGATTCCGGGTTGGCGATTCAGGGTGCCAGGGTGATGCCCTCGAAGATCGGGTCACCGGAGACCTGGTCGACGACCGAGTTGAAAATCAGCACCTGTCCGTCCGGAGTCGAATTCTTGACGCTGATCTCCAGCCATCCGGAATCGAGATCCTCATTGGTGAACTGCCGGACGATCCGGTCGATCTGTTTCACGGCTCGTCCGGTCAGGGTCCAGGTGCGGGTGTTTCCAAGCTGGATTCCCGAGGCGTCAACCAGCCGGACTTCGACATCGACCGCCGTGGTGGACGGATTGACCAGCCCGAGGTTGGCCCGGAAGCCGGAATTTTGTGCCGGCATTACCAGGAACCCCTTGCGGTGGTTGGTTACCGCCGCGCCCTCGCTCAAGGCCGGGATGTACTGGCCGTAGGTGCCTTCCTTGACCTGGTTGTACGTCCGCCCATCCGCCAGGATTCCGGGTTCGATGGTGACATCGAGGGCCGCCGCGCCGGCGTTCTCGCCGAAGAGCGAAAACAGCACGTCCGGCAGTGTGACCATTCGCTCAGCCTTGAGCTGGAAGGAGCGCTGGGTCGGGTTGGAGTTGTCCTGGTCGCGCTTCCATAGGGAAATCTTGATCGACGAGTCGGACTGGGTGGTGTTGGTAAAGACCGTATCGGTCACCCAGTTGGTCCCCGCGGCTCCGGCCAGCTTCGCTACGCCCGGGATCAGTACGTCTCCCGATGCGGCCGGTGCCGTCCTGCCCGGACGATAGACCGGGTCTCCGGACTGCTGGTCGATGATCGACAAGAAGGAGAAGAATTCTCCGGCGTTCGTGCTCAACCGTATCCAAACATCGGAGATCGGATTCCCGGTCAGTTCCCGCAACACCCGGTTGCGCTGGATGTAGCCGTGGGCCGGCACGGTCCAGGAACGGCTTCCGAGCGAGTTGGAGCCTGAGTCGAAGAAGGTGCCGGTCACCTCAATCTCCGAGTCGCCGGGATTGACGAGCCCGAGGTTGGTCCGGAAGGCATCGTTCTCGGTCAGGCCGGAAAGGATGACCTGCTCGCCCGCTGGAATCGCATCGTGCAGGCCGACACCGGGAATGAACTGACCGTATGTCTTGTCATCCACGGTGTTGTAGGTCCTTGATCCGATGACCAGGGGTTGGTCGGAGAGAACGTGGAGCGCGGCGGCGCCCTGCGGCTGCCCGAAGAGTGAGAACAGGACGTCGGTCGTCCGTTCCAGTTCGCCGGCGCCCAAGGTCCGATGCACCTCCTGCGGGTTCATGTTGGCGCGGTCTCGTTCCCACCGGCTGATCGTCACATTGCCCGTTCCTTCCCCAACGTTGAGGATCGCCACATCACTGACCCAGTCGGTGCCTGCGGATCCCGCAACCTTGGCTACCGAGGTGATGATGTACAGGAATTGGTTCGGCGGTTCGCCGGTCACTTCGCAGCCTTCGATTTCAATCGAATAGGCCCCTTCTTGCCCGCCGTTCTCGATCACCTCGAGGTAAACCGCCTCTCCGGCCGTCATGCTGTGCATCAGCGAGGCGTTGCCGCCGGAACCGGAGTTGTCGTCGCTGGCGAGCGGGTTTCCGTTGCCGTCGAGCAACCGGATGAAGGTATCAAGTGCGCCGGTCGTCCTGAAGGTGAAATCGGCACTCAACGGGGCTTCGAAGCGGAAGACGTCGACGTCGCCTGAGCAGTCGAACCGGCCTTCGGTCACGCCGCAGGTCGAGAGATTGACCGAGGTGGCGATCGTGTCGCCTTCAGAGTCCTGTCCGCAGCTTGAGGTATTGCAGCCGGTGACGGTCAAGCCGTAGTTCCCGGTGTCATCGTTGTTGTACTCCTCGACCCGGATGAAGTATTGCATGCCGCTCTGGAGGCTCCACTCGATCCTTGAGTTCGAACCCTGCCCCGAATCATCGTCAAAGTCCAGATCGTTGCCTTGAGTATTTTCAAGCCACATCTTGGTGTCCATCGAGCCGGTGGTCTCGAAGGCGTGGGCTCCTGACGTCGTGGGAATGAACTTGAAGTAATCGACATCACCGGTGCAGTCGAAGGCGGCCGAGGTCGAGCCGCAACCGGGAAATAGTGTCGCGGCGGCAGGGGTGTCTCCGTCGGTGTCACCGGTGCAGTCGCCTCCTGGGTTGTCGCAGCCGCTGATGGTCAGGTCGTAGTCCCCCGTCAGATAAAGGGGTGAGACGACCGCGATGAAGTAGGGCCCGGAGGACGGTTGCAGGTCGTGGGTGATCTGGTAGCTGTCCTGGCCGAGCAGGGCGTGGTTGGCATCGTACAGCTCGATCAGGGCATTGAAGGAAACCTGGATGGTGAAGGTGTGGGCGCCGCTGTTGGCTGGGTTGAATTGGTAGTAGTCCTGGTCGGTGGCGCAGTCGATGGCGGCCGAGGTTGCTCCGCATTCCTGGATGGCCGTCGCCGAACCAAAGGCGTCGTTGCCCGGATCGTTCCCGCAGCCTCCTGTGGAGCAACCGCTGACGACCAGCGTGTAGTCACCGGTGTCGTCGTCGTTGTATTCACTGACTCGAACCCGATAGGTCTGGCCGGCACTGAGCTGGGCGACGATCCGAGCGTTCCGGTCGGTTCCGCTGTCGTCGTCCTGGTCGATTTGATTTCCGCTGCCGTCGAACAGTTGGAGCAGGGTGTCCGAGCTTCCCGTTGTTTCAAAGGTGAACGACCCTGAAGATGGAGTGACCAGGGAGTAGTAGTCGATGTCTCCTGTACAGTCGAAGGCGGCCGGGGTCGACCCACAACCGGAAAGAACGGTCGCGGTGTTCGGATCGTCGTTACCGGGATCATTGCCGCAACCCCCAGCGGAACACCCGCCGATCTGTAAGGTGTAGCTTCCGGTAGCGTCGTTGCCGCTTTCGTTGACCTGAATGAAGTAGGTGAGGCCGCCGGTCAAGTCCAAATCGATGTGGGCGCTGTGTCCGTTTCCACTGTTGTCGTCCGAGGCGATGCTGACACCATTGGAATCGAAGATGACCAGAGCGGTGTCCGTTTCGCCACTGTACGAGTCAAAGGAGTAGTTTCCGGAGTTCGGAGCAATGATCTTGTAGACATCAACGTCACCGATGCAATCGATGCCGGCATGGGTTGTTGGGCACCCTGCGAGCGCTGTTGCTGAAGCAAGATCGTCATTTCCGGGATCCGTGCCACAGCCGCCGCCGGTGCATCCGGAGATCACCAGTGCGTAGTCCCCGGTGCCGTTGTTGCCGTATTCGTTGACGGCGACCGAGTATTTCTGTCCGCCGACCAGTGTGTAGGTGATCCGTGCGTTGGTGTCGGCGCCAGAGTCATCGTCGGAGGCGATTGCATCGCCGTTGGCGTCATACAGCCGCAGTTCGGTATCGGTCGATCCCGTCGTCTCGAAGGTGAAGGAACCGGAATTCGGTGCGTTGAGCCAGTAGTAGTCCAGGTCACCCACGCAGTCGATCGCGGCCTGGGTCGTGCCGCACCCGGGCAGGGGTGTGGCCTCCGCCAGATAGTCGTTGCCGGGATCGTCGCCGCAGTCCCCGCCTCCCGAGCATCCGGAGATGACCAGGGCATAGTCGAGGAGCAGCCCGTCGGCTCCAGCCATCACCCGGACGTAGACCAGCTGTCCGGATGAGAGCGTGTGAGAAAGAGGGCTTCCGCTCGGACCTTCCAACAGATTCCCGGTATTCGAATACAAGGTGATGTTGTAGGCGTTCGAGGCACTGACGTCGAAGGTGTAGGTCCCGTCGCTCGGTGCGTTGAAGGAGAAGAAGTCAATATCCCCGGTGCAGTCGATGGATGCAGGCTTGGTGCCGCAGCTTCCACCGAACGGTGTTGCCGTATCAGTCGTATCATCCCCGGGATCGTTCCCGCAGCCGCCGCCGGTGCATCCGGAGATCACCAGTGCGTAGTCCCCGGTGCCGTTGTTGCCGTATTCGTTGACGGCGACCGAGTATTTCTGTCCGCCGACCAGTGTGTAGGTGATCCGTGCGTTGGTGTCGGCGCCAGAGTCATCGTCGGAGGCGATTGCATCGCCGTTGGCGTCATACAGCCGCAGTTCGGTATCGGTCGATCCCGTCGTCTCGAAGGTGAAGGAACCGGAATTCGGTGCGTTGAGCCAGTAGTAGTCCAGGTCACCCACGCAGTCGATCGCGGCCTGGGTCGTGCCGCACCCGGGCAGGGGTGTGGCCTCCGCCAGATAGTCGTTGCCGGGATCGTCGCCGCAGTCCCCGCCTCCCGAGCATCCGGAGATGACCAGGGCATAGTCGAGGAGCAGCCCGTCGGCTCCAGCCATCACCCGGACGTAGACCAGCTGTCCGGATGAGAGCGTGTGAGAAAGAGGGCTTCCGCTCGGACCTTCCAACAGATTCCCGGTATTCGAATACAAGGTGATGTTGTAGGCGTTCGAGGCACTGACGTCGAAGGTGTAGGTCCCGTCGCTCGGTGCGTTGAAGGAGTAATAGTCGATATCTCCGGTGCAGTCGATGGCGGCGGATTTCGAGCCACAGCTTCCGCCGAAGGGTGTCGCCGTCGCAGTGGAATCGTCGCCCGGGTCGTTCCCGCAGGCCGGAGGACAGCCCGAGATGACCAAGGAGTAATCCCCGGTATCATCGTAGTTGTACTCGTTGACGGCAACATAGTAGGGATGGCCGTAGGTCAGACCGTAGGTGACTCTGGCATTGTGATCGGCCCCGCTGTCGTCGTCGTGATTCAGCAGGGATCCATTCGAATCGTAGAGACGGAGATAGGTGTCGGTCGATCCCGTCGTCTCGAAGGTGAAGGTGTCTGAGATGGTCGCCACAAAGGAGTAATAGTCGACGTCTGCAGGACAGTCGATGGCGGCGGAGGTCGTTCCGCAGTCGTGAATAGGTGTCGCATTGGGGATGTCGTTGTTGCCCGGGTCGTTGCCGCAATTGCCGTCGCAGCCGGAGATGTCCAGGGTGTAGGATCCGGTGGTACTGGTCGATACTCCCTGAACCCTGATGTAGTAAAGCTCCCCCGCCGTCATTGGGATGGTGATGGTTCCCTGACTCCCGGCGCCATCGGTTTCGTCGTAGCCGACATCGCTGCCTTGGCGAATCACTCTCACGGCAAGGGCGACGTCGCTCGTGAGAACGAAAGCGTAGGCTCCGGTCGTTGGTGGATAAAACTCGTAGTAATCCCAGTCCGCCTCACAGTCGATGGCTTCTGCAAGGGTCTGGCAGGTCGAGCCCAGTTGCGTGGCGCCGGCCATGTCCTCGTTTCCGGGATCGCCCGGGCATTCATAGTTCTGCGCCATAGCCCAAGCCGCCGGTAGAATTATTAACGCCACGGCCAGCGCCGGTACGACCATCTTTGTGCCAAGGAATGCGGTAGTGGTTGATTGTTTCATCGTTGTTCTCCTCCATCTGCTGCAAGACTGGTGGGTCTCTGATTCAGTGGTCTCGGCGGGTTGATTCCGCCCTCTATTCAGTAGATACGACAAACCCGGATAAATCCGGCCACGCCGCGAGACACCTCGCAATGGCCGAGGTCTCGGACGTACTCCTCTCCCTCTTTGGTGAGGGTGTGGGTGCACCGGCCCTCCAAGCCGCTGTGGGTCCCGGGATTGTGGCCGATGGTCGGACCTGCAACCAGGATCTGGACTCGGGATGGCTGGAGCTCAGCGTCAAACAACCAACCCCGGACGGCAGGATTCATGTGTTCAGCTCGGTTGTGGATCAGGTCTCCGGTGACCCGATCTTCGAGACCATCACACTGGGCCCCTGAGGAAATGTCAGGTGGGAAGTGCGGGGCACCCCGCGCTTCCCACCCTTGGTTCCGGCTCCGCCGGGTTAGTGCTCATCCAGCCACGTCTCAATATCGTGCCGGAATTCCTCGAGATTGGGATCCTGCACCCCAATGAGCTCATCATATGCAATACGGACCTGTTGAATCCCTTGGTGGTGATCGAAATGTTCCAGGGCCATTCCGTAGCGAAATCGGACGTAACTCCTCAAATGCCCTGGTGATAAACTCGCCTCTGCCGAAGCCAGGGCTGTCCGGAGGATCTCCAGTGCCTCATTCCAATACCCGAGATGCACCAAGCCGGCCCCCAATACCGACTGCAACTTGATTCTTCCGTGAATGTTGTTTTGGAAAGAGCCCTCTGCCCGCTTCCCGTACTCGACGACGCACGTCCAGTCATTCAGGTCTGCACAGGCCAGAATCAGGCTCAGGAGCGCCTTCTCGGTGGCAACAGCATTTGGACCGAGGCTGGTTTTCAAGATGACAAAGCCTTCTTGTGCCAATCGGCGGGCTTCCTCATACTCGCCGTTTTTCTTGGCCCGCGCCGAGAGATTACTCTTGACAACTCCGACTTCCGGATGGTCCGGCGGATAGGTCTCTTCGACGATGGCGATGGCCTTTTGTCCCAGTAGATGAGCCTCTTCATTTCTGCCCAGACTATTGAGGATGTCCGCAATCCCCTCGAGGGAGATGTATACCGAGGGGTGGGCCGGACCAAGAAGGGTTCTCCGCATCTCGAGGCTTTCGTTGGCCAATTCGAGAGCTCCTTCCAAATCTCCGACCTCAGCCAGATCGTTGGCACAGTTCTGGAGGGTCGATGCCACCTTGGGGTGGCTGTCGCCGAATGCCTGTTTCCTCAGGCGGAGCGCTTCCGAACACAGATCAAGGGCCCCCTGCATGTCACCACCGATATATTTCAGAACACTCTTGTGGTTGGCGAGTGCGCCCTCGAGCTCCGGATCGTCCCCCAGCCGGCCAAGGGCTGCAGCGGTAAACTCAATGGTCTCCTCAGTCTTTTCCATATCCGTCATGATGACGCCCCGGATCCAGACCAACCGGATCCATGCCTGAGCCGCAAGGCGGTCATCGCGGCCGGCCTCTGCTTCGAGCAATGCGTTCTTCAATGCTCCTTCCGCCTGACGAATTTCTCCCAATTTCTCAAAAACCAGGCCCCTGACATAGTTGTTGAAGGCACTCAGGGGCTTGTATTCGATGCTCTGTATCGTTGCATCGAGAGGCTCAAGGGCGTCCCAGGCTCGCTGATACTCCCCGGTGTCGTACAGGGCCCTTGCGTCGGTGACGCCCTTGCGGGCTTCTTCCACACGGCGCTGGGCTTCCGGATCCCCGGGTACTGCAACCCGAGATCGGATGAGGTCGGCGTTGAGGCAGATCTCCATCGAAGGAAGTGCCATAGCACCCTGGACTGCACGGTCAACTGTGGCACCCGGATCCCCGGCAAGCACCGCGAGAAGAGAGGCCATGGATTGCAGGTTCTGATCGAGACACTCGATCTCGAGATCCAGGAGTTCGGGCGTTTGTTCCCCCAAAATCCAGGTTGACTCACAAACACCCTCCCGCAGAGTCAGCCATTGGTGAGCGTAATCCTCGAACACGGGCTGCAACAGGCCCCAGGTGAACTCCTTGCCAATCGACCGGTAGCTGCTCTCCATGGTCTCTTGGACTTCAGCATCCCAGATGCCTTCGAGGTGCTGCTCAAATCCGCGACACCGATATCGCCCCTCTCCCAGGATTCTCCCACCGATGAGAGCTCCCGCCAGGGCCGCCACTCCGATCAACCCAGCCGCGAGAGTCCACAGTCTGCGCCTCTTTCTCTGAGGCGCCTCTTGAATTCGCTTGAGACCGGCCGCAGTCTCGCCGGCGGTTGGCCGTTCCATCGGATCCTTGTTCAGCAGCCCCATGATGAAGGCCCGGAGGGCCGGGGATGCAGCTTGCAGTCCTCCAATCTCTGCTGAGGGGATCATGGCAAGGAGGGCGGCAGGATCCTCAGTCGGATAGGGAGATCGCCCCTCCAGCAGGATAAAGAGAACAATACCCAACGAGAAAACATCGGTCGCCGGAGTCACCGGCTCTCCGAGCGCCTGTTCGGGACTCATGTACCGGGGTGTGCCGATGATGGCGCCCTGGATGGTTGGCGTATCACCACTGTGGATCTTCGGACGGGCCGGGGCCGCCGGTAGACCCGGCTCCGGCCCGATGTCCTCGATCAGACGACCGATTCCGAAATCAAGAATCTTGATCGTGCCATCGGCCATCAGCATGATGTTGTCCGGTTTGAGATCCCGATGAATCACGCCTTCTCGGTGGGCGGCCGCCAGGGCCTCAGCCACCTGAATTCCGATATCCAGGATCGCATTTTCATTCAAGGCACCAACCAACTCGCCGAGTGAACGCCCGTCGAGGTATTCGAGGAGGAGACAGGGCGACCCCCCGGAGTCCACAAAGTCATAAAGCCGACAGATTCCGGAGTGGTCGAGGCGGGAGAGAATCTTCGCCTCGCGCAGAAACCGCACCCTCATCGATTCCGTCAGCCGGCCGTCTGGGCGAAGGGCCTTGACCGCGACTTGGCGGTCAAGCCGCTCATCGACCCCGAGGTAGACCTCGCCCATTCCGCCTTTGCCGATCTTATCCAGAATACGGACATTGCCGATCAACTGACCGATCTCGAGGCCATTGTCTTCTTCGAGCAGGGCCGACTGCCCGAGCCCTCTCCCCATTGCCCCCCCGGTTTGCAGGGTGTCGCCCAGGTCCCTTTCTTCAGCCATCAGGCGAGAGCAGCTCGCAACTCTCTGCGCGCATGCTGCCAGAGACGGCGTACGGTGCGTTCGGAAAGACCGAGGGCGTCGGCCGTTTCGGTCTCGGTATATCCGGCAAAGTACTTGCACTCGACGATTGAGGGCAGGCGGGAATCGTTGCGGCCGAGTTGAGAAAGGGCCTGATCGACGGCCAGAACCCGTTCAAAGTGCATCGTGACCTTGGCGTGGTTGTCCTTGAGGGTTTCTTGGTGGCCGCCACTGCCTCGTTTTTGACGGAGCTTTTTGCGAGCGTGATCGACGAGAACCTGGCGCATGGCGCGGGCCGAAAGGCACAGATAGTGAACCCGGTCGGCGATGTCCAAAGCCTGATATCTGCCGATCTTGAGGTAGGCCTCGTGCACCAGGTCGTGGGTATCGAGAGTCTGACGGCCATGGCGCCTCAGTTGCCGCCGGGCTAGATCGCGAAGCTCGTCGTAAAGGATGTCGAAAACCTGAGCCTCGGAGTCTTTGTCGCCCTCCGCTGCAGCCCTCAAAAGTAAGGTGACGCTTTTGAGATCCCCTTCGCTGGTCTCTCTTGATCTTCCCTCTTGCATCCGAGGAGCATACCACCGTACTCCCAGGTTCCCAGCCTCCTACCGTTTCTCCAACTTCGCAATCGTCGGAACCAGTGTCTTGCGCCCGGCTCGGTCGAAGAAGATGACCAGCTTGAGCCCGGGTCCCCGTCCCTGGCAGGACAGCACGATCCCGGAACCGAACCGTTTATGAGAAACCCGGTCGCCGGGACGCCAACCCTTGCCGTCGGCGTCTTCGACGGTCGCAGCGACCGGCCGCTTCGTCGCGGGGCGCACCGGGGATCGACGCTGCCCGTGACCGGCGCCA
>JBDLIO010000033.1:0-10299 GCA_039714865.1 Acidobacteriota bacterium
AGGCAACAACCTTTGCCGCCGGGACGGCCGAAGGCATTGAAAAAGCGCTGACCGATCTGGTCGGCTGAGGAGGGGTTATGGGGTTGCTCTCAGAGAAAATAGCCGTTGTCACCGGAGCGAGCAGGGGCATCGGCAGGGCGATCAGCGAGAAACTTGCAGGGGCGGGAGCAACCGTCATCTGTGCGGATGTCATGGACTGCGGAGAAACGGTCGAGAGCATCACCGGCGCCGGCGGAAAGGCCGAAGGCCTGATACTGAACGTCACCGACGGCGAGGCCGCCGAAGCTGTGATTCGGGACGTTACCGAGCGGCACGGCCGTATCGACATCCTCGTCAATAACGCGGGCATCACCCGAGATCAGTTGATGATCCGGATGAAGGCCGAAGATTGGCGACAGGTCCTCGAGATCAATCTCGACGGTGTTTTCAACGTCACCCAGCCCGTAGCCAAGGTCATGATGCGCCAACGCTCGGGCAGCGTGGTCAACATCGCCTCCGTTGTCGGCATGATGGGCAATGCCGGCCAGTGCAACTATTCGGCCTCGAAGGCGGGCCTGATCGGCATGACCAAAAGTCTTGCCCGGGAACTGGGACCCCGTGGTGTCACAGTCAACGCCATTGCGCCGGGTTTCATAAGGACCCCGATGACGGAAAAGCTCAACGACGACCAGCGAGAGGCCCTGCTGAAGAACATCTCGATCCAGAGGCTCGGCGAGCCTGAGGATATCGCCGAAGCGGTGGCGTTCTTGGCGGGACCGGGCGCCTCCTACATCACCGGGACCGTGGTGAACGTAAGCGGTGGATTGTACATGTAGCGTTTTTGGAGGGCGGGCACAGCGCTTCGCGCGGATGGGTTCAAGAAGTTGTTAGCTTCTGAGTGTGTCTCCGGTTGACGGCCTATGGTTCCGGACCACTGCCAACCGGCCCGGCCGGCGGTCTGCGGTTTCGGTTCGGGGTAGACTAGAGGCATGACAGTTCTGGATTGGATTCTGGTCGTTCTTTGGGGCGGCGTCGCGTTGAGTGGTTTCTGGAAAGGCGCCGTGCGATTGGTCTTCGGCATCGGCGGACTGGTGGTCGGAATCTGGTTGGCCGTCAGCATCGGACAGGATCTTGGCATCGCGCTTGCCGGGCATATCGCTCCATCGTGGATCGCGGCCGCACTGGGCCGAGTGATCCCGGTCCTGGCTGCGTTGCTGTTGTTCGGTCTGGCAGGCTGGGGCATTGACCGTACCCTCAAGGCAATGCGTCTGGGTTGGCTTAATCGGTTGTTGGGAGCGGGTCTGGCGGGCGTTGTCGGTGCAATCCTCCTGGGAGTGCTTTTGGTCTTGAGCCTGGGCATTTCCCCGGAATGGGCTGAGCTGTGCCAGGAGTCACTGCTGTTCCCCTACCTCGTTGAGCTGTCGCAAATGGTATTTGGAGCCCGGTGACCGAGGTCATTCGGCGACGACTCGAAGACCACATTGTGGTCTGTGACGGGGCCATGGGCTCCGAATTGCTGGGCCGCTTGCCCGCAGGCGCTTTGTTCGACCTTGCGCCCGTGGAGCACCCGCACGAGGTACTGGACGTGCACCTTGCCTACCTCGAGGCCGGGGCCGAGCTGATCGAAACCTGTACTTTTGCTGCCTCGAGGCCACGACTTGAGCGCGACCGCGCCGTTGATCTTTTTGAAGAGATCAACTCGCAGGCGGTCAAGATCGCCCGCGAGGCACGGGAGATTTCAGGTCGCGACGCACTGGTGGCAGGCTCCATCGGTCCGCTGGCAGGCGTCTTGGATCTCGACGAGCCGGAAGGCCCGGAATTGATCGCAGCCGCTCATCAGGAGCAGGCTTCGATCCTTGTCGGCCGTGGTGCCGACCTCTTGATCCTGGAGACCTTCTTTCGCACCGATGAGCTCGAACTGGCCGTGCAGGCCGTTCGCCGGGTCACTGATCTTCCCCTGATCGGCCTGCTGACCTTTGCCACCGAGCGACCGCCCCACCAGTATCGTGAGCAGGGCCGCAGCCTCGACCGGCTGGCCGGCCTGGATCTGATGGCGGTCGGTATCAACTGTTCTCCCGGACCGATGGGCGCCATCGAGATCCTGCGGGCCAGCCGTCAGGACGCCATTCCGCTGGCCGCCATGCCCAATGCGGGAGTACTGCTGCGTCGTGACAGCCGCATGCTGATGCCGCCGGCCACTCCCTCGTATATGGCTCGCTTTGCGCGCCAGGCAGTTGAGCAGGGGGTGGCCTTGATCGGTGGCTGCTGCGGCACCGGCCCGGACCACATCCGTGCCATTGCCGAGGCGGTTCGTGACCTCAAGCCGAAACGCCACGCTGCCGACCTGACGATTGAGGACACCGGTGGCGCGGCGCCGGCTGTCCCTCGACCGCCGCAGTCCACCCTCGCAGCCAAGCTGGCGGCCGGAACGCCGGTGACCCTGGTGCAACTCGACCCGCCCAAGGGAACCTCAGCCGAAGCCGTGCTGCAGGCGGCCGACCGGTTGGCCGGGCACCCCGAGGTCGACGGCGTAGACATCAATTCAAACTCATTGGCGCGTTTGCGCATGGATTCCTTGTCCCTGGCCCAGGAGGTGCAGCGCCGCACCGGGCTCGAGACAGTGCCCCATATCACCCCTCGAGACGCAAGCCTGATGGGCCTGCAGTCACAGCTGCTCGGGGCCTGGATGGGTGGAATCCGCAACGTATTCGCGGTCAGCGGCGACCCCTCCCAACTCGGTGACTACCCGGGCGTGCATGACGTCTACCACGTCAACATCTTTGAGTTGGTTCGTTCCTTGTCTCGTATGGCCGAGGGGTTTGACTGCGCCGGCAACCGCATCGGTGACCCGCCCTCTTTCCTTGTCGGTGTGGCGGTCAACCCCAATGTCGACGACCTCGAATACGAACTCTCCCGGTTCCGGCGCAAGGTTGATGCCGGCGCTCATTTTGCCCTCACCCAGGTCATCTTCGATTGGGAACCCTGGAAGCGTTTCCTCGACCTCTGCGGCGGTGCGCCGCCGATTCCGACCCTGGTCGCGGTGTGGCCCCTGCGATCCCTGAAGATGGCGCTCCGATTGCATCATGAGGTGCCCGGCATCTCGGTGCCCGAGGATTTTCTGGGGGAGCTCGAGGCAGCCGGTCCCGACGCCGCCAAGGTCGGTCGCGAGCGGGCTGCCCGGATGTACCGAGAAGCAGCCGAATATTGTGCCGGCGCCTACATCATCGCGCCCTTCAAGAAGCCCGAGGACGTCATTCCGCTGATCGATGAGGCCAGGAGCCTGTAGGGCATAGGCCGCCGGAGTGGTCGAGAAGATGAGTTTGCCGAGGCCTCTGCCCAACAGCCTCCTAGGGGTGGGGGTCCTTACCCAATCGCCCGATACAGCGTATCCCTCAGGACGGGAGTTCTGCCGGATTCCCGGATCAGGCCTTCAAGTCTTTCCCTGGCCAGGCCGGCGCCGGCGGCGCCTCCGGCGGCCATGGTAATGCGTTCGTCTACGATTGTGCCGTCCAGATCGTCGGCGCCGAACGCCTGGGCGACCTGTGCGATCTTCTCCCCCAACATGATCCAGTAGGCCTTGATGTGAGGAATGTTATCCAAAATCAGGCGTGACGCGGCGATGGTCTGCAGATCGAGGCGGCCTCCGGTCGGCGGCAGGTGGTCAAGGGCAGTATTTTCCGGATGGAAGGCCAGCGGAATGAAACACTGAAAACCACCGGTTTCGTCCTGCAATTCTCTGAGAGCCAGCAAATGGTCGACCCGGTGGTGGGCCTGTTCCACGTGGCCGTAGAGCATCGTGCAGTTGGACTTGATCCCGCGGGTGTGCACTTCACGGGCGACTTCGAGCCACCGGTTACCGTCGGTCTTGTGATCGCAGATTTTGGCTCGAACCTCGGCGTCAAAGATCTCGGCGCCCCCACCAGGGCAGGAATCCATTCCGGCGGCGGACAGGCGGTCGATGACCTCTCCCAGTTCGATCCTCGAAACCGATGCCAGGAAGTCCAACTCCACCATGGTCAGGGCCTTGAGATGGATCCACGGGAATCGTTGTTTGAGGGTGCGAAGGAGGTCCCCGTAATAATCGACGCCGAGTTTTGGATGCAGGCCGCCGACGATGTGCAGTTCTGAAACCGTTTCGTCGACATCGAGTGCCACGGTTTCTACGGCTTGATCGACCGACCAGGTCCAGCCCTGATCCTGGTCCCGCCACGGTACGTAGAAGGCGCATAAGGCGCAGGAGGCCGCACAGACATTGGTGGGATTGAGGTGTCGGTTGATGTTGAAAAAGGTATTGTCCCCGTGCAGGGCCTCACGGCGGAGATTGGCCAGCCGCCCAATGCCGAGCAGGTCGGGACTGGTGGTGACGACCAGGGCCTCGTCGCGGTCGAGACGCTCGCCGGCCAGGACTTTCTCGGCGATGGGGTTGAGCCGAGTATCGGTGAGCCTCAAAGTCTCCACTGCCATCATCCGCCGGCTACTTCAGTTGCAGGGACGAGAGAAAGTCTGCATTGCTCTTGAATTCGCCGACTTTCTGCAGCAGCAATTCCATGGCCGATGCGGGCGAGAGTGTCGAGAGAGCTCGTCGCATCAGGTACATCTTTTCGACCTGGTCCTTTGGATAGAGCTTCTCCTCCTTGCGGGTTCCCGACTGTGGGATGTTGATGCAGGGGAAGATCCGTTTTTCAAAGAGCTTTCGGTCGAGGACCAGTTCCATGTTGCCGGTGCCCTTGAATTCCTGGAAGATCACCTCGTCCATCCGTGAACCGGTGTCGATCAGGCAAGTGGCTACCATCGTCAGGCTTCCGCCATGCTCGACGTTGCGGGCCGCCCCGAAGTGGCGCCGGGGGCGCTCCATTGTCCGGGCGTCAATTCCTCCCGAGAGGATTCTCCCGGAGCCCTTTTGCATGTTGTTGTAGGCTCGGGACATCCGGGTCAAGCTGTCCATGAAGACGACGACGTCCCGGCCCATTTCGACCAGCCGACGGGCCCTTTCCATGACCATTTCCGAGAGCCGCACATGGCTCTCTATCGATTGATCCGAGGATGAGGCGAAGACTTCGCCTCGGATGATGCTCCGCCGCCACTCGGTCACCTCTTCGGGCCGTTCGTCGACCAGCAGTACGAAGATCTCGGTTTCCGGATGGTTGACGGCAATTGCATGAGCCATCTGCTGGAGGAGGGTGGTCTTCCCGGCCTTGGGGGGAGAGACGATCAGACAGCGCTGTCCTTTGCCCAGTGGGGCGACCAATTCCGAAACGCGTGTTTCCAGGATGCCCGGTTCGGTTTCCAGCTGAAAACGTTCGAGTGGATCGATTGAGATGAGCTCGGAGAATGGAACGGCCATTTCACGATACTCTTCCGGGGGCAGACCCTCAATTGACGTGATTTCAGTCAACCTGGGGCGGTCGCCGCCACTTCTTGCCTGTCCCTCAATCCGAACGCCGCTCTCCAGACGATACTTCTGGATGACTTCCTGGGGAGCGATAGCTGAGTTTCTCGACGGCGAAAACCCGGATTTGGAATCGACCAGCAGGGGCTGGCCCTGGTCGCGGATCCACAAGAAGCCCTCGACCGGAACCAGGGGGCCACCACCCCCTCCGCCACCAGGGCCCTTGCGCCGTCGCCGTGGTCGCCGTCGCCGTCGTTTCGGCCGTGAATCGTCACCCCTGGACTGGCCTCCCTCTCCCGAGGGCCGGTTCGTGTCCTGGTTGTTGGGCGCAGGTTTGACGTTACTGTCGCCGTTGGTTTTAGGTTTTTCAGATTCGCTCATTCCATATCCTCATCGTTCGACAGACGAGATCGGCCCGTTCCGGGCCGGAGCCGCCTTGCAGGTGAGCGCCCGATGCGCGTCCATTCCAAAACTGCAGGGAAGCTGCCGATCGGGGTGTGCGCGAACCGTCGCCGCGCTTCGAACCTCCGACCAACGAAGCAAGCCTACGATGTTTGTCGGTTTGGCGCAAGTCTCATGGCCAATCCAGGGAAGCCGGAAGGCTGAGAAGGCAAAATTGAACCGCCAAGACGCCACGAGCGCGAAGGCGTACTTTAGGGTACGTTGAGCACCCCGATGGGAGAAAGCGCCGCTGAACGTTGTGCATCGCAGACCGCAGTAGAATTCTGGTGAATAGTGCGGGTTAGGATGGTTGAATGGATATCGCCCTTCTTGAGCGGGAGCCGGTGTTGGCGGTCTGTGGCTGGAGCGGTTCCGGGAAGACCACAGTATTGGAGAAGGTCATTCCGCTGTTGGTCAAGAGCGGACTTCGGGTTGCGGTCGTCAAGCATGACGCCCACGGCGTCGATATCGACCGTGAGGGCAAGGATTCCGCTCGTTTCTTTGCCGCCGGCGCCGATGTCCACCTGCAGGCGCCGGAAGAACAGATGTGTCGATTGCGACGCAGACCTGAGGACTGTCTTGCACGGACGATTTCCGGCCTGCTGGCCACGCATGACCTGGTACTGGTCGAGGGCCACAAAGAGACGCCACTCTCCAAGGTCTGGTGTCACAGCAACGGTGAAGAGGAGGTGCCCGACGGCGTTTCCGGAATCAAGGCGACACTGCCGTGGCACGGGGACCGGGCGACGGCGCTGGTGTCAATCGCCGAGGAACGGATCCGGGAAGCTGTGGCGGGCCGGCCGCTCTTCGGCGGTATCTTGATTGGTGGCGAAAGTCGGCGTATGGGTTTGCCCAAGCATACCGTCAGTGTCGGTGGCCGAAGCCTGCTTTCCATGGTGGCGGCTGTTCTTCGGTCTCAGACAGAGCGAATTGTAGTCTTGGGGCGAGGTGATACCCCCGATGATACGGGCCCCTTGGATCAACTCAGAGACGCGCCCGGTTCGGGCCAGGGTCCACTGGCCGGGCTGCTGACGGCCTTTCGTTGGGCGCCCAGGGTGTGCTGGGTCGTCGGCGCCTGCGACATGCCGGGCATCAGTGCCGAGGCCCTCGCCTGGGTGATCGACCAGAGGCAGCCGGGGTGTTGGGCCGTCATCCCACGAGATGCCGAGGGGCGGATGCAACCGACTCTGGCTGTGTATGAGCCTCAGGCGGGTGCGTTGATCAACACGCTGGTTGCACGAGGGTCGAGGGCGCCTCGGGCCCTGGCCCAGTGGTCTGAAATTCACACGCCGACGATTCCCGGCGCACTGAGCCAAGCCTGGCTCAATGTCAACACCCCCGGGGAACTCCAGGCATTTCGTGAAAGCTCGGGGAGCTCCTGACCCGACCTTCTATCCAGTGATCTACTGCGGTGCGAAATGGTCGGCGATTCGCTGGACCAGGCTCCGGGCAACCTCGACCTTGGTCATGGTGGGCCAGGCCTCGGACCCTTTGTCGGTGATCAGGTGCACGGTGTTTGTATCACCGCCGAACACGCCGGATTTCGGGCCTACGTCGTTGGCGACGATCCAGTCACATCCCTTTCGCCGGCGCTTGTCGGTAGCGTTTTCGAGCAATCTTTCGGTTTCGGCGGCAAAGCCGACAACCAGTGCCGGCCGGGAGTCCGAGATTGCCGAGAGCGTCGCCAGAATGTCCGGGTTCTCAATCAAAGAAAGGGCCGGTTGTTGACCGGTGTCTTTTTTGATCTTCGTTGATTCTTGGCTGTCGATACGCCAGTCGGCCACCGCCGCCGCGCACACGGCGATGTCGGCGGGGAGGCGTTGCAGGACGGCGGCCAGCATTTCCTCGGCGGTCTCCACGCGAACGGTATCGACGCCTGATGGGTCCGGGAGGGCGCAAGGACCGGAGACCAGGATGGTTTCTGCGCCCTCGGACGCCAGTTCCGCAGCCAATGCGAAGCCCTGTTTCCCCGAGGAGCGATTGCCCAGGAAGCGCACGGGGTCGATCGGCTCATACGTGGGACCGGCCGTGACCAGGGCCCGCATACCATCCAGGGCTCCCCGAGTCTTCAGCGCCAGGATGATCGCCTCAAGGATCTCGGACGGTTCGACCATTCGACCAGGTCCTACATCACCGCACGCCAGTTCGCCCTCTCCGGGGCCCACCTGAAGAACGCCGCGGGAACGGAGAAGATCCATGTTGGCAACAGTCGCCGGGTTCTCCCACATGGCGGTGTTCATCGCGGGCGCCACCAGAATCCGTGACGTTGAGGCCAGGAGGACCGTAGAAGCGGGATCATCGGCCAGGCCGTTGGCCATCTTGGCGATCAAATCGGCCGTTGCGGGCGCGACGACGACGAGATCGGCCTCTCGAGAAAGCCGGATGTGCCCCATCTCATGCTCGTCGGTCAAGGAAAAGAGATCGGAATAAACCCGGTTCTCCGAGATGGCGGCTACCGACAAGGGGGTGACGAAGTGATGGGCATTTCCGCTGAGAACGCATTTGACGTCGCATCGCAGCTTTTTGAGTTCACGAATCAGAGTCAGGCTCTTGTACGCTGCGATGCCGCCGCTGATCACCAGGAGGATCTTCCGGCCTGACAGTGACGTCGGTTCCATCGAGGAAGTCTACCCTACGAGGAGCCAATCTTCGAACACCTCGGCACGCCTGGTGTTGAGGATGGTTGAAGGCGCCAGTTCGGCCCGGCTCGCGATTGCGCAGGCGTAGGCGTCGAAGTCCAGATGACGTGTGGCATGGGCGTCGGAGGCCAGGAGGAAAATGCAGCCGCACTCCGAGGCCAGGCGCGCCAGGTCCCAGTCGAGATCCTGGCGGCGGGGGAAGCCGTTGATTTCCACGGCGACGCCGTTCTCGGTACAGACGGTAAAGACTCTCTCCCAGCGAGCCCGAAGTCCGGGCCGGTTGTGAAAATGGCGGGCCCTGGGGTGGGCGAGGCAATGAACGTCGGGGGTTGAAACGGCCCGCAACAGTCTTTCGGTCTGGTCACGGTCAGGGTCGAAGTGGCGGTGGACAGCGGCGACGACACACTCCAGTTCTTGTCTTTCGGCTTGCGGAATGTCAATGGTGCCGTCTTCGAGAATCTCCACCTCGAGGCCCTGAAAGAGGCGCAGGTCGTCTCCGTGGTTCTGGTTCCAGCGCTCAACGCGGCGCCGCTGGAGTCTCATGCCTTCGCTATCCAGGCCCGAGGCGACCTCGAGGCCGCGGGAGTGGTCCGTGACCACCGCCCAGGACGCTCCCCGACGATGACAGGCCCGAGCCATGGTCTCCAGGGGGGCCTTGCCGTCCGAGTCGGTCGTATGCCAGTGGAAGGCGCCCCGCATGCGCTGAGGGTGCAGGTCAGGGTCAGCCTCGGCAATGATGGAGCGAACGTCGGCCCGGGCCAGGTAGTTCTCCCGCGTGCCCCGTCGACGGGGCTTGCCGCCGTCCGAGAGTCGTTGGGTCGCGGCTTCGAGCGCATCCGGCCCGGAGCATTCCATCAACTGAGAGAGCAGCGGTTTAAGCCACGGTGGCGCCTGGTCCAGAACCGCCTTGTGAGCAGGACCTTCGGCGTCAAAGACGGTGTAGCCGGCCTTGAGGTAGGCGATGCGCCGGTCTCCCAGGACCTCCATTTCGGCCAGGGAAAAGAGGGCTTCGGCCAGGTCGCCGTTGCACGCGCGGGTACGAAGTGACATTGGGGAAGGGCTCAATCGTCCAGCGTGAACTCCCAGCCGCAATACAGACCATCGGGAGCATCAGGCGGGCAGTGGAGACAGAGGGTCTTGATCCTGGGATCGACTGCCTTGGCAAAGGCGGTGAACTCGAAGATGCCGACGCTTTTGCATGGGAAATCCGGCATTCCCTTGCGCCGGCGGGTCTCCTGGACGCGGCAGACATCCATGATGAAACGAAGACTCTTTCGATCCTCGGACCACTCGACGTGCTGTTCGTTGATCACGGCGTACATGCGCAGGCTGAGGGCCTTCTCAAGCGCTTCCAGGCCGCCGTTCTCCGGAATGCCGTAGCCCTTGACGATTCGGCGGGCTTCGGCCGTTGCGAATTTGTCCCACGCCAGTTCATCGAGGCGGATCGCGGTCTCCATTCCGTGCTCGGCTTCTGCTGCCAAAAACCAGCAGCCGTCGTGGGCCAGCCAGTTCTTGGCGAACATCTCCAACGCCTTGTACAGTTCGTCTCGTGACATGTCTTTGTAGGGGTTCATTGTGCCTCCGGGACCACTTGAAGGTCGTGGTCGTTGGATAGGCTATCACTGCCGCGGGGTTCGAGGGTGACCGCCGCTGCTCTTCGCTTCGCTCAGAGCTTCCGGTCCCTCGTCAGCCGCCGGATGGAGGCAAGCCTCCCCCTGCGGCTTCCTCAGTCCCGGCCCACTGGCGTGGGCAGCGGCTCGGGTGGTCAAGGTGCGCGCGAAGAGCGCTCGCTTCGCTCGCCCGCCCTGTGCCCACGCTACCCGCTTCGCGGGGCACGATGTCCCTACCCCC
>JBDLIO010000034.1:0-10272 GCA_039714865.1 Acidobacteriota bacterium
CTACCCTGGATGACCGCCATCGTGATTCTCGTATTGGATCGGTGGACAAAAGGGCTCGTGCTCGAGCACCTTCCATACAGCCCCATGACGGAGATCAAACTCCTGCCGGGGCTTTCCCTGACCCACGTCCACAACTCAGGTATCGCTTTCAGTCTTTTCGCCGAAGGCGGTCCGTTGTCCCGGGTCCTGCTCCATGCGGTGATCCTGACCTCGGTTGTGGTGATTGCCTGGATCCTCGTCCGCCACTCGGGCGATCGTTTAACCACTGCCCTCGCCTTTGGCCTCGTCCTCGGCGGTGCGGTTGGGAATCTCATCGACCGCATGCTTTATGGCTGGGTCGTAGATTTCATTCACGTATGGGTCGAGACCGGAGGTCAAATCCACTCCTGGCCTGATTTCAACGTCGCCGACAGCGCGATCTCGGTCGGGGCCGTACTGCTGATCATCACCGAATTTTGGGGAAAGAAACCGGAAAACGAGGACGCCGATGCACCCGATTCTGATTGACCTGGGATTCTGGCAGATTCCTTCCTACGGGGTCTTGCTGGCGATCGGCGTCGTCGTTGGTCTGTGGCGGGCCCGGGTTCGTGCGGTCAAGCACGGCTTGGACGGTGACCGAATCGTCGACCTCGGCCTGTGGATCGTTATCTGGGGCCTTCTGGGCTCCAAGCTCCTTCTGGTCGTCGTCGAACTCCCTCGGTATTTCAAGCATCCTGGAGAACTTCTGATGCTGTTCCGGGCGGGCGGTGTTTTCCTTGGTGGATTCATCGCCGCCGTCATCGCGGCGATTGTGCTGATCCGGAAGTACAACCTTCCGGCCCTGAAGGCCTTTGATGCCCTGACGCCGTCCGTTTCGTTGAGTCAGGCTATCGGGCGCCTGGGGTGCCTGGCTGCCGGCTGTTGCTGGGGAGGCCACTGTGATCTCCCCTGGGCGATCACCTACACGGACCCACGCGCCGCCGAGGCATTGGGAACCCCGCTGGGCGTTGCGGTCCATCCATTTCCGATCTACGCCGTCATCTCCAATCTGGCGATCTACGGCATTCTGGCCTGGATGTACCAGCAGAAATTGAGGACGGGAAGAGTCTTCGCCGCCTATTTGATTTTGTACGGCGCTTCCCGTTTTCTGCTGGAAGAAACGCGGGGCGACGCCGTTCGGGGCTTCGTATTTGACGGCACCCTGTCAACCTCGCAATTGATCACAGCCATCATGATTGCCGCCGGAATCGCTCTCCAGGTCTGGCTGTCCCGGCGCAGGGAGTCGTGAGCACTCACCTTCGGGTCGTGGTCGGTCCCGAACAGGACGGGACCCGACTCGATCGTGCCCTGACAGCATTGACTGAAGATTGGACCCGTTCCCGCATCAGAAAGTGGATCGACCAGGATCGGGTTCGCCGCAACGGCGCCCCCGCGCGGCAATCGGAACGCGTCGCAGAGGGCGATGTGCTCGAACTGGAGGTGCCCGACATCGTGCCCTCCGAAGCTCAGGCCGAGGATATTCCGCTGTCGATTCTCTTCGAAGACGAGCACCTGTTGGTCTTGGACAAGAGGGCCGGGCTGGTCATTCACCCGGCCGCCGGGAACCCGGCCGGAACGCTGGTCAACGCCCTGCTGCATCACTGCAAGGACCTGTCGGGCATCGGAGGCGTCGAACGGCCCGGGATCGTGCACCGCTTGGACAAGGACACCACGGGAACGATGGTTGTCGCCAAGAACGATCGGGCCCATCTGGCCCTGTCACTGGCCTTCAGCCGACGGACGATCGAAAAGACCTACCTCGCCGTCTGCTACGGCAATCCTCGGGAAACAGAAGGCGTCATTGAGGCGCCGATAGACCGTCATCCCACCGACCGCAAGAAAATGGCGGTCCGAGAAGACGGCCACAAGGCCAGGACGCTCTACTCCGCAGTCGAAAAATTCGAAGGCGCCGCTCTCCTCTCATGCACTCTGATCACCGGACGAACCCACCAGATCCGGGTCCACTGCGCCCACATCGGTCACGCCCTGATCGGTGACCCCTCCTACTCGGGACGCCAGTGGCGAAACCTGATCAACGAGGGCGCCCGATACGCCTGCAGGGACTTTCCGCGTCAGGCCCTCCACGCCCGGAGCCTGGCTTTCACCCATCCAGTCACCGGAGAGGCCATCTCGGTCGAAGCGCCGATCCCCGAAGATATTGCCGGGCTGATCGAGGCGCTTAGAGGATCCCACCGGTAAAGCCTCATTCTCCAATCACTTTGAATAGTCGATCCTCGGCGTGCGGGCCCTGAAGGACCCGCCTACAGAAACTGAGGCCTTTGTAGGCAGGTCCTTCAGGGCCTGCTTTTCGGGCCCGAGAGGATCAATTTCAATATCCCTTTGCGTTTCAATTCTTTCGTGCGGTTTGTGTCCGTTGATCCGCAGTCGTATCATGGCGGCATGAAGCGCATCACGACGGTCGAAGAGATCCCGGAGAGCGGCATGAAGTTTGCCTATAACGAGGGCCCCCTCGAAGAGGAGGGTATCCTCGTGAAATTATCGGATGGGTCTGTCAGAGCCTTCAAAAACCTATGCCGCCATCTGCCGATGCGCCTGGACGAAAGGGCGCCCTCAAACTTCTTTGATGCTGTGACGGGTCGATTGACCTGCAACTCCCACGGTGCGCTCTTTCGACCCGATGACGGACTGTGCACCAGCGGACCGTGCAAGGGTTCTCATCTCAAGGTCCTTCCGGTCACGGTCGAAGATGGAGTGGTCTTCGTCGATGAGAGCGCGACGGGGTCGTTCTTTGATGTCTGAGAACCTCAGCGGCCGCCCTCCGTTATCGAAAGCATGCAGCTGTTGACGAGTCCCGCAGACTTTCAGTCCCAGGTTGGTGTGGGCTCGCGAAGCACCCCTCCCCTGCTGGAGATTCAGGGACTCTCGGTACGTCTGGGCGGCAGAACGATTCTTGATTGCCTCGACACGACAGTCACGGGACGCATCGTCGGACTGCTGGGGCCCAACGGGGCCGGAAAAACAACGCTGGTACGAACTCTTCTGGGTTTCTTCAAACCGGCAGCCGGAAACGCCAGTGTCCTCGGCCATTCCCTGGCGACCGACAGTCGTACGGTGTGTTCGATCATCGGTTATATGCCTGAAGACGATGCCTTCATCAGTGGCATGAGTGCGGTCCGTTTTGTCAGGATGATGGGAGAACTGAGCGGCCTGCCGCCCGACGCCGCACTCGAGCGGACCCACGACGCATTGACCTTCGTCGGCATGGGTGAGAACCGGTATCGCAAGGTCGGCTCTTTCTCGACCGGCATGAAACAGATGGTCAAACTGGCACAGGCCCTGGTCCACGGCCCGCAGCTGCTTCTTCTCGACGAGCCCACCAATGGACTGGATCCGGCCGCACGGCATCGCATGCTCGAACTGATCATGGACATCGGCCGAGAGGGTCGGACCGGCATTCTTCTCTCCTCCCACCTCCTGGGTGATGTCGAGGCCGTCTGCGATGAGGTGATGATCCTCAAGGCCGGGCGACTTGCAGGAACTGTCAACCTGGCCTCGGAACACCAGGCCGCCCGCATTTTTGTAGACCTTGAGACTCTGCCGCCCTCCCCGGATTTCGGAGGGACCCTGGAACGCCTCGGCTGTTCCGTCGATGTTCGTGGAGACGGCAGATTCAGGGTGGAACTCCCTGCCCATCTCGATGTCAGGGGTATTTTCGCCGCCGCGGCTGATGAAAATCTGGCCCTCCGGCGACTCGAACGAACCCGGGACTCTCTGCAGGACATCTTTTTGCGGGCCATGGAGGACAATCATGGTCGTTCGTGATCGGGGATGGAGCGCGTGGGAAGGTCCGGTGACGCCGGCGTCCCGGCGCTTCCTGGTTCTGACCCGCTTCGCCCTGAAGGACGTATTCGAGAGCCGGGTTTTCCTGGCGTTCTACATCCTGTGCCTGTTGCCGTCGGCGGCGGCCGTTCTGGCGATCTACTTCAGCCATAATACTCAGTTCCTCGAGCAGTTTGGCGGGCTTGATTCCTGGTTTGCCAAGGCGCCGGATTGGATCTTCCTCCACCTGTTCGGCTGGCAGGCCATCCCGGCATTCCTGGTGGCCGTGATTGTCACCCCACCTTTGATCGCGGCTGATGTCGGCAACAACGCACTCGGCGTAATCCTGGCTCGCGGCATCAGGCGGCGCGAGTACGTCTACGGAAAGGCCGCCGTCGTTTTCTTGCTGCTGTCGCCGATCACATGGATCCCGGGCCTTTTGACCTTTGCACTGCAAGCCCTCCTGGCGGGTGGCGGATGGACCACCGAGAACATTCGGATTGCGGTTGCATTTTTCGTGGGCCACATCGTTTGGATCGTGGTCATCACAACGCTCTGCCTGGCCGTTTCGGCCTGGATTCGGCTGGCCGCATTTTCAAGGGGCGCCCTCTTGGCGATTTTCATCATCTCAGCGGTCGTCGGCCGATTGGTCAATGGCGTCACCCGGTCCTCAATCGGCGATCTCCTGCACCTCAACCGTGCGATTGAGAGCGTCGTCCTGCGTTTCTTCGGGGCAGTCCCGGCGAGCACCCTTCCGGCGGCGGCCAACTGGCTGACCCTTGCGGCAGTCGTTTTGGCCGGGCTGTGGGTTCTCAACTTCAAACTCCGTGCGGTTCAGGAGATCAAATGAACGAAGCGGAACGCATCGTTCTCATCGGGGTCTCCAAATTCTATGGAGAAGTGCTCGGGGTCAACAACGTCGATCTGACAATCGGACCGGGATTGACCGGCCTCGTCGGACCGAACGGCGCCGGCAAGAGCACGCTGATGAACCTGCTCACCGGCCTGATCAAACCGACGAAGGGAAGTGTGCGGATCTTGGGAATCAGTCCCGGGAGTCCGGAACTTCTCTTCAGAAAGGTCGGCCTCTGCAGCCAATGGGACAGCTTCCCCCCCGGGGCAACCGGCCTGGCTCTCCTGGAAGCAACCCTCATGATGCACGGTTTGGCTCGAAGGACGGCCCGGGAGCGGGCCTTGGAGGCCCTTGAAACTGTCGGCCTCACAGCCGCTGCCGGCCGGAAGGTCGATGGCTACTCCAAAGGCATGAAGCAGCGAGTCAAGCTGGCCAATGCCCTCTGCCACAATCCTCAGGTCCTGTTTCTGGATGAGCCGCTCAACGGCTTGGACCCCCAGGGACGGTCCGAGATGATCGACATCCTCAAAGAACGTGCCGGGCGAGGGCATCATGTTCTGGTATCCAGCCACATCCTGCATGAGGTGGACCTGATCTCCGACACGATCATCATGATGCACGGCGGTCGAGTCGTGGCAGAGGGGGCGATTCGTGACGTTCGGCAGGAAATCGTCGACCGGCCCGTGCAGATCTTGATCCGCTGTGACCGGCCGGAAAGAGTTGCCGCCCGGGCATTCGAGATGGCACATGTCGTTGCCGCCCAGATTCTCGATCAAGGCGGCGGCCTCATTGTTTCCACCAGGGACGGGCAGTCCTTTTTCAGTAATCTCCCGAGAATCGTCGTCGATGAAGGCCTTGCGGTCGAAACCGTCGTTCCGGCCGATGAGGATGTCCGGGCGGTCTACGACTACCTGATTGGGCCCGAAGGGGGACAGGGATGAACGCCGGCTTCCGAGTTCGCCAAATGAAAACGGTGGCGGGCGTCGACTTCCGAAGAACCCTCGGCGGTCGACGAACGCTCGGCCTGGTTCTTTTCTGTTCCATTCCTGTCGTCATCGCCCTGGTTCGTACTTTCGTTTTCCCTGAAGGCGCTCGAATGGACGTTGGCAGAACGACCCACGAGTTGGCCCAGATCTTCTCCCTGTTCCACCTGCGTTTCATTGTGTTCTTCGGATGCGCCTTTCTGTTCGTGAAGAGTTTTCGGGGCGAGGTCTTGCAACATACGCTGCACCTGACCCTTCTGCTTCCCATCCGGAGGAGCGATCTGATCATCGGCAAGTACTTCGGCGCCTTGGCGGTCGCACTATCCGTGCTGCTCCCCTCGACGTTGGCACTGGTCGTGTTCTACCGCCTGGCCAATGGTGTTGCACGCACATTCCAGCTCATGACCACCTCCCAGGGGCTGGGCCACCTGGCGGCCTATCTCGGCATCACTGCCTTGGCGGCCGTCGGATATGGCGCCCTGTTTTTGCTTGCCGGTCTGTTTTTCAGAAACCCGATGGTACCGGCGGCTCTGTATCTGGGCTTCGAGGCGCTGGCGCCTTATCTCCCCTTCCCTATCCGCGTCTTCAGCATCGGCCGCCATCTTCATGCCCTGCTGCCCGTGCCGGTCAGCCTGGGGCCTCTGGCCGTCACCGGGTCGGACACGCCAGGGTGGTTGGCGATCATCCTGATTCTGGGAGTCGCCGCAGTCGCCGTCCGGCTCGCCGGTTGGAGAGCGCAAGGGTTTGAGGTTGACTACTCCTGAGAGACAAGAAACAGGTAAGAAGCTGCGGTCCGGAATTTGGGGGCCAAAACGTCCAACGCTCAACGTCCAACGTTCAACGTTGAAGTACGCGCTGCATGGTCACCGATTCTATGTGGGGCTTTGCCCGGTTTGGAGAGACAAACAATCCAGGCTCGACCGGTGCCGTTCCATTTCCATCCGCCCTCATACGCAAACTTCGAAGTTGGACGTTGGACGTTGATATTGAACGTTCCTACCGTCCTCTTCTCAAAGGCACCAGCAGTCCCAAGATGATCAGCAGGCTCCACACCGGCCATGGGCCGTGGAACGCTGCAAGGATGGCGCCCGACACAAGGGCAAATCCACCAAACAGCGTGCCCCTGAGGCCGGCCAACGGTTTTTCCGGAGGCCTTCGGGTCTGCTGTTCCAGAATTCGAAGGCCTTCGGTCACCAGCTGAGGCATTCGAACAAAGGCATCGACCATGTCGGGAGCGGCACGGAGTCCCTGCTGAACCAGGCTGGCCGGCGACAGCTGGGTGCGGAAGATCCTGTAGACGTGACGTTCCGACACCTCGGCCACGTCGAATTTCGGGTCCATCAAGTAACCGACGCCCTCGTAGGTGATCAAGGCCTTGACCATCAGCACCATGTCGACCGGATAGTACATGTGGTACCGGGCGCCCAACTGCACCGACTCCAGCATCAGCAACGCCAGGCTCTTCTGCTCGAACTTCGACCCACGACGCCAGCGGCGGCATAACTCCCGCATCGCCCGCCTGAATCCCGGCACATCACTTTTCTCGTCTTTCTGGGCAACCTCCGCGAGGTGTCGCGCGGCCTGATCGAAATTACCCATCACCATGCCGTAGTAGGTCGAGAAAAGGTGGTGCCGGACATCAGTCTCAATCCGCCCTACCATGCCGAGGTCGATGAAGCCGATCTTCATCCCGGGGAGGACCATCATGTTGCCCGGATGAAGGTCAGCATGAAAGAAACCGTCTTCGTAGAGCATTCGAATGATCGCCGAAGCCCCTACATCAATCAACTGCTGTCTTTCGCTCTCGGACAACGTCGAGGCCAGATCCGAGTCAGGTGTCACCCCGTCGAGGAACTCCTCACACAGTACCCTTTTGCCGGTAAACTCACGGAAAACCTCGGGAAACACCACATCAGGCATATCCTTGAAATTCTCCGCAAAATTCTCTGAGTTCTCCGCCTCCAGATCCATCTCAATTTCACGGAGGGTGAATTCACAGAACTCATCGGCAACCCTTCGTGGCTGGTACTGAGGTGTGATCCACTGGAGAATCCAGCCGAAGAGCCGAAGAAGTGCTGCATCCCTGATCAGCAGTTCACGAATGCCGGGTTTGACGACCTTGAGGATGACCTGGTCACCCGCCAGGGTTACCGCCTTGTGGGTCTGAGCGATCGAGGCGGATGCCAAGGGAGTCGAATCGACCTCGGCAAACATCTCGGAAACGGGCTGTCCCAGGTCGGACTCGATAATTTCCCGAATCTCGTCGAAATCTACCTCCGGCAGACGAGAAAGGAGATTCTGTAATTCAAGCGTGACCGACTCCGGCAGGATGTCGCTCCGAAGGCTGAGGATCTGTCCCAACTTGACATAGGTTGGCCCCAGTTCCTCGAGCCGGCGCCGAAGTTGGACCGGAAACGGCAGATCGGCATATTCCGAGTCGACGAAAATCCTGAATATCCATGCAAGCACCGCCTGAGAACGGAATATCAGGCCCCGCCCTCCGGTTTTTTGCCGTCTGGCTTCAACCACGGCGATATAACCGCCACCCAACAGCAGCACGAATTGTCTGAACGTTGCTCTGCCCCGCCGCGCAAGAGACGGAATAGAGATTAGATCTCTTCGGCTGGGATTAACCCGCTGGGCCCGATTCTCAGAAACCTCGGGAACCCGATCCGGATCAGAGTCCATCATAGAGCGCCCGTCCTCCGAGGCGGGTCAAGTGTCATTGCTGTCCCAGCTCTCGCGGCCGTCAGCGGTTCCGGCCATATTTTTCGTGGCTGGATACCCAGTCAAGGGAACAGATTGCGGAGGCCAGCGAAATTTCGCCCGCGAGCACGACCCCTCCGATGATCTCGGCCAGTTTCTTGACTTTGTCCCTGCCCTTGCAGCCGAGAATCTCCAGGCACTCGTTCTGGGTCGGCAGTCCCGTGCCGCCCCCAAAGGTCGCCACGATCAGCGATGGGATTGTGATCGAGATGTAGAGGCCGCCCTCCGGGGTCAACTCGGTGTAGACGATCGCCGAGGACGATTCCGCAACGTTGGCGACATCCTGTCCGGTGGCGATGAACATCGCCGTGATGCCGTTCGGTGAATGGCAACCGTTGTTGTTGGCGCCCGAAAGCATCGATCCGACGTTGGACACCCCGGCCTGGTAGTGGATCGTCGCCGGCTCGACCCGCATGTGCTGAACCAGGACCTCTCGGGGGATTACAACCTCGGCAGTCACTCTCTTTCCCCTGGTCCGCATCAAGTTGATCTGGGAGTGCTTTTTGTCCGTGGCAAGGTTGCTTTCGAGGAAGAAGGACCGCACGTTGTCCAAGTTATCCAGCATCCAGGAACAGGCGGCAAAGGTGGCCCGCCCCACCATGTTCTGGCCCGCCGCATCACCGGTTCCGAAGTTGAAGCGGAGGTAGGCGAACTTGTTGGCCAAAAAGATGTCAATCTCGAGGAGCTTGGCCACGCTTGAGGTCGCCTCTGCCGCCTGCCGGATCTCGTTCATGTGGTTGTATACCCAGGTCCGGAAATCCCGAGCTTCCCTGGCCGAGTCGAAGACGAACACCGGTGCACGCTGCATCCGGTCGTCCGAGACCGTGCACGTGACGCCGCCCGACAAATTCATCACCTTGATTCCCCGGTTGTACGAGGCCACGAGCGTTCCCTCGGTCGTCGCCAGCGGCACCAGGTACTCGCCGGTTGCGTGTTCACCGTTGATCTTGATCGGGCCGGCAAAGCCGATCGGTATCTGGGCGACACCGGTGAAACTTTCGACATTGCCGTTCGTGACCTTGGGATCGAACGAATAGGAGAAAATGTTCTTCGGATCGGCGCCGGTGTACTCACGAACGAATTCCTGACGTTTGGCGATGATCTCCGGGCCGAAGTCGTCCTCTTTGTCAATCGGCACGGTCACCCGTTGCTCCTTGTGGAGACGGATTGCATCCTTGACCTTGAAACTCAACGTCCCGAATGGCGAAGCGGTGAATTCGAAGCCGATCTGGTGTTTGCCGGGCTCCAGCTTCTGACCTTTCCAGACCAGATCGATCGTCTTGCCCAGAGCGAATGCTACCGACGACTCGGGGCTGATATTCGCCGGGCTGAGAACCTCTCCCGTGCCGAGACGGATTTCCAGATCCCCCAAGGGGACCTTCGTCTTGTCGATTGTCAGGCCCAACATACCTGTGAAAATCGCATCACTGAGGCGATTCTTGAGTGTCAGCTGCACACCGTCCGATGTATTTTCGAGACTTCCAAAGGTATAAAGCTGTTTCAGGACCAGGGACGGGATCTTCATGTCGCCTCCAACGATCAGTAGTATTCAGTCGCCAAGTATAACCGGGAAGGAAGTTCTCAGCTATTAGCTCTCGTTTCTCGGGTGATTTTCGGAGCGCCCTCTCGATGCCCTTTGGAACCGATCCGCTGTCCACCGCAGAGGGCATCCGTCCGGACCAGGGGACAAGCTGAGAGCTGAGAGCTGATAGCTGAGCCTTTTGCAAAAACCCGATCGTCACGATGCGGACGTGGACGTCCGCGCTCCCACAGACAGTCCCAACAAACTGCTTTTCTGCTTTTTTTGCCGATTCCCGTGTTTTTGCAAGCGCCTCAGCTGATAACACCCGACAGAGCCGGAATGCTTTGATT
>JBDLIO010000035.1:0-10246 GCA_039714865.1 Acidobacteriota bacterium
GGATCTTCGTATTGGTGAAGAATGGCAAGCACGACCACTCGCCTCGGTTCCGAGATGAAGAAGACGGCATATGGGAAACTCCGTAGGAGAACCCTCCGAATCTCTCGATGGACAGGTTGATAATGTGGTGGGTTCTCATGTGCCTTCTGGATCGCGTGATCGAGCTCTACCACGAACCGTCGACCAAGATTATCAAGTTGGGATTCGTACCAATCGCGGGCGCGGGATGCCTGAATCTCCGCACTGCGCCGAACGATGAGGTTACGCGTCATAGACCAGCAAGCAACCTCGCTTTGACATCGCTCCAAGACGATCCCTCGACTGGGTTGCTGAGGTACTCGTCGTAACAACGATCGAGTTCCTTGACCTGTGCCGCAGTGAGCGGAACCTGATCCGGGCTCGACGCAACGCTTTCCCAGATCGCTTGGGCGAGACGAATCCTCTCCTCAATCGGAAGTCGGAACACCTCGGAGATGGAAGCTACATTTTCCATGAGTCCATTCTACCTTGAGTCTGGAACCATAAAAACTGTCCCCTTCTCATGATCCATGCAATTCGTCCGACGAATTGCCGTTCTACGAATTGCCTAAAGTCAACAACAACCACGCCGGGACAGCCTCCATGGGATTACCGGGTCGCCTCAGCCGGCGTTCGACCTGACCGGCTTCGATCAGGCTTTGGACCAGCTGGTCGTCCGAGTAAAGCGAGGCGCCGCGAAAGAGTCGCTGCATCGCCCAGGGAGAAGGAATCCGGGACTTGCCGCCGCTCCGAAAGGGCGCGCCGGGATCGGCTTCGATATGGGACTTGAGTTTGGGCCCCAGGCGAGGCTTGAATGTTCGGGAATACCACGCTCGGGCCGAGTTCTTCTGTGGATCCAATTCATCCTCGGCGCCGATGACCCGTGCGGCGCCGCGCATGTAGAGCATTCGCGTGAAGGTATCGACCGCCAGGTTGAAAACCCGGATGCCCAAACCGCCCGCGTCGATGTGGCCTCCGGACCAATCTCGGATCGGAAGGCCCCGCCGGGCGTCGTCGAGAAATTTGACCGCGGCCCGGGTATCCCGGCCGAGGATTGCATCCTGGAGAACCTCGAGTGAGCCCTCACGAGGCAGAACCAGGCGCCGCACCAGGGCCTCGTCGATCAGACCGTCGGGCCCGGCGGCAACGGCGAGTTTCCCCGTTTCCTGGACCAGGCGCCGGGGTGCGAAGCCGAGGCGTTCGAAGAGCAGAGATTCTGCCGCGGGTGCGTAGCGAGCCTTCGGGGCGGCTCGGACCATCAGTCGGCGCAATACGGTCTTTTGTGCGTCGGATACGGCACAGTCCTCCCATGGTTTGGGAGGTTCGGGCGTTGCGATCCACTCCAGGCTGCCGGAGGCCTCCACTGCCTTGGTCAAGGATCCGGACGGCTTGGCGCCGCACCAGACCCCCATCACCAGGGCCATACCTTCGGGCAAGCCTCCCTCCAATATGTTCAACAATGGCTTGACCAACTCGTCGACGGCCTTGGCGTTCTTCCGGGACGGCATTGTCGGCCCTCCCGGACTGGTCGTGGCGATGACCCACCTGCCGGCGTCGGGAACCAGGAGAATGCGTTCAGGGTTGAAAAGAGAGGGAGAGTTCAGCTCGACAGCGACGTCTTCCGGTGTGACGTCATCCGGGAGTGTCTCGATTGCGGGATCGGACATGCCGGCCGCGGCCCGTTCAGTCGCGTCCCTGAAGGCATCTTCCAGGAGGAGATCATCACCGGCGGCGACCAGGACGAGTCTGGTATCAGGACTCAGAGGTCTCCCCGATCCAGGAGTTCCTGGCAATCGATACAGTGGCGGGCCCAGGGAACTGCCGTCAGGCGGGCCTTTTGAATGGTCTTGCTGCAGTTGACACACTTGCCGTATTCGCCGCTTTCGATCCGACCAAGGGCCCGGTCGATCCGTCGCACGAGGTCTCGTTCATTGATCCTGACGCTGTAGGACACTTCGCGGTTGAAGGCATCGGTGGCGCGGTCGCCCAGATCGGGCGTTTCAGTGTCGCCATGTTGGCTTTCGGTAGTCCGTGCTGC
Source organism: Acidobacteriota bacterium (assembly GCA_039714865.1). Classification (GTDB taxonomy): domain Bacteria; phylum Acidobacteriota; class Thermoanaerobaculia; order Thermoanaerobaculales; family Sulfomarinibacteraceae; genus DAOWGJ01. The sequence goes on from JBDLIO010000035.1 coordinate 2,057, forward strand.
CTGGACCAACCCCTGGACCTCTTGCCGTTTCTCTTCCAACTGTTTGCGGAAACGGTCCAGTTCGGTGCGTCTCATGGGCCGTGTCCTCCCTTCACCCCCCGGAGGCGGGAGATACCCCAATTGTACATCTGATTTTCTCGTTAGCCCACACCGCTCCTGTGGTAGTTGCCCGGGCCGAGGATATCGGTTGCTCGGTAGAGTTGTTCCCAGAGCATCAGTCTGGCCAGCAGGTGGGGAAGGGTCATTGAACTGAGCGACAAGACGACGTCGGCCCGGTCACGCAGGGAGGGCGCGATGCCCAAGTCGGAACCGAGAGCAAAGGCTACTCCTGGAGGAGCCTGATGTTCGACCGTCTGCAGGAGGTTTGCAAAATCTGCCGAAGTCCGGTTCCGGCCGCGCTCGTCGAGCACTACCAGTCGCCATCGGGACGGGATGCGTGCCACCAGCGTTTCGGCCTCCCGAGCCAGGGCCGCCACCGGATCGGCCTCCCGAAGACCGCTCGCCGGCTTGAGCGCAATGTCTTCAGCGGGCCACCGACGGGAGATCCTGCGACGGAAGTCTTCGACCTGGGTCTCATAGGGGCTGCGGGTGGGCCGGCCGAACCAGTAGACCTTAACCCGCATCAAGACTCCGAAGCGTATTCAAGCCTCGAGGCATACGCCACGAAGAGGAAGAAGCTCACACCTCTCCTGCGGAGTCGACTTGCGCCTCGGGACTTGCGGCCTCGGTGGGGAGGGCGTCAATCTGAAGGGCGTCGCCCCAGAGTCCCTCGAGGTTGTAGTAGGCGCGGCGTTCTTCGGTGAAGACATGTACGATCATATCCCCGAAGTCGATCAGGATCCACTGACCACTCCCGCTGCCTTCAATATGAAGTGGTTTGCGCTGAGCCTTGAGGCGTTTCCGAATCTCCGTCGCCACCGCATCGAGGTGGCGGTCCGACGAGGTCGAGCAGAGAACAAAGGCGTCGGTGAACGAGGTCAGGTCCGACACGTCCAAAGCGGTGACGTCGAAGGCCTTCTTGTCGTGAGCTGCTGCGGTGGTATTTCGGACCAATTCCAGGGTGTCTGGATCCAACATCAGGCGGTTTCCTCCCCGTGATGACGGTACAAGCCATATTTCTCAATGTAGGTAAACACCTCGTGCGGCACCAGCTCCCGGATTGGAAGCCCGAGGCGTTGACGTTCGCGGATGGATGTCCCCGAAATCGGGAAGGGCTCGTGGTTGAGCAGATAAATCGTCTTGGCCTCGGCGTCGCTGACGTCCTCGAAGGGGGCGACGACGCGCAATCGGTCCCGAATTTCCTCGGGGACTCGAGCCTTCAGGTCGTCCCCCCACATGTGCGATCTGTGGAGCACCACCAGATGTGCAAGATCGACCAATTCAGGCCACCGGTCCCACGACCCGATCTGGGAAAAGGAGTCCGAACCCATGATGAAGTACGGGGTCTTGTTGGGGAAGCGTTGCATGAAGCGACGAACGGTATCGACAGTGTAGCTCGGGCCCGATGTGAAAACCTCGGCGTCCGACGCGAAAAACCCCTCATAGTGCAGCGTGGCGGTCGCCACCATCGCCAACCTGTGGGTGACGGGGGTCAGCGGTTCGGCCAACTTATGAGGAGGTTCGCCGGCCGGCACGAAGTGGACGGCCTCGAAATGAAAGGTCTCGAATGCCCGGACCGTCGGGACCAGATGGCCCAGATGAAAGGGGTCGAAGCTGCCTCCGTAAACCGCGATGCGTTCCGTCATCAATAGACCTCCCTCTCGTCGCCGGTGAGGTCAAACAGAAAGTGGAGCAGCTGTACCACTCCTTCACCGGTGACTGCCGAGATCGCGTGGGTCTCGACATCGAATGCCGATCCTACATCGGCCAAGTCAATCAGGGCCTGATTCCGATCCGAAACGGCGTCCATTTTGGTTCCGACCAGAAGCCAGCGTCTCTCAGCCAGTGAGGGGCTATGGGCGAAGAGTTCATCGCGAATCATCGTGACCCGATCCTCGGGTGGGGGGTCGACCGTTGAGAGGTCGACCAGGTGGACCAGGGCGCGACACCGCTCGATGTGGCGCAGAAATTGTGCGCCCAGGCCGGCGCCTTCGTGGGCGCCTTCAATCAGGCCCGGGATATCGGCCAGGACCAGCGTCCGGTAATCTTCGCCGGGCGCCTTGACGACACCGAGGTGTGGCTCCAGGGTGGTGAAGGGGTAATCGGCCACCTTGGGGCGGGCCGCCGAAATGCGTGACAGCAACGTGGATTTTCCGGCGTTCGGCAGGCCGACCAGCCCGAGGTCGGCGATCAGCTTGAGTTCACATTCGAGGATTCGTTCTTGTCCGGGCTGGCCGTCGTCAGCGCGGCGCGGCGCCCGATTGGTTGATGTGGCAAAACGAGCGTTACCACGGCCCCCTCTGCCCCCATGGGCCACAACGAGCTGTTGGCCGGCTTGGGTCAAATCGCCCAGTATTTCACCGTTCCCGGCTTCGCGAACAACCGTGCCGGGTGGCACGTCCACGGTGGCGGTTCTGCCTCCCGCACCGGTCTTGTTGGACCCGAGTCCATTTCGTCCTCGTTCGCCCGTGACCAGGGATTGGCTGTGCAGACTCAAGAGTGTGTTGAGATTGGGGTTGACGACGAAGATGACATCGCCCCCTCGGCCCCCGTCGCCCCCGTTGGGGCCACCGTGCGGCACGAATTTCTCCCGCCTGAAGGAGACGCAACCGTTGCCGCCGTTCCCGGCGCGGACCGTAATCCTGGCGGAGTCAATCAGCATAGCTCTTCAGGTGTTGGTAAGGGATTGCGTTTGACGGTCAAACGCGGTGCCATGGACTCTAGGCCGTCAGGATGCTGATGAAGCGACCGAGCCGGCCGCGGTTCTTGAACTGAACCCGACCTTCGGCAGTGGCGAAAAGCGTATCGTCCCGCCCTCGCATGACGTTGGTACCCGGTTTGAAATGGGTGCCCCGCTGGCGAACCAAAATCGTGCCCGCGGTCACCGGCTGGCCGTCACCGACCTTGGTTCCGAGGCGCTGTGCGTTGGAGTCGCGACCGTTGCGGCTGGAGCCCTGTCCTTTTTTATGAGCCATTGTTCCCCCTACGCCTCGATGCTTTCCACTCGAACGCGGTAATAGTCCTGTCGGTGCCCCTGGGTTCTCTTGTAACCCTTGCGGCGTTTCTTCTTGAAGACGATGAGCTTTTCGCCTCTGAGGGCATCGACCACCTGGGTCTTGACCAGAGCGCCTTCAACGACCGGCTTGCCGACCTGAATGGCGTCACCCTGACTGATCAGCATGACATGGTCGAAGGTCAAAGGGTCTCCGGCCTTCAGATCGCGCTCGGTTCGCTCAACGTTCAATTCATCGCCGGGACTCACCCGGTATTGCTTTCCGCCGTGTTGCACAATCGCATAGTCAGTCATAACACACCTCTCCTCACAAACGAGGACGGACTTTGTAGCAGATAGGTCGCCGGCTGTCAATGAAAAAGAGCTATCAGCTGTCAGGGAAAGGGGGATTCCTCCGGCTTCCGGCCCGCGTGAAGGCTATCGCCCCGGTCCCCCGGGCGGCCGTGGACCATTCCTCGGTGGGTGTGGCCCTGGGCGGGGTCCGTCAGGGTGTTGCCGTCTCTGCTCGAGTCTTTCCCTGAGTGAGAGCATCTTCTCCCACTGCTCGTGGGTCACGACCTGCCGGACCGAGAGCAGCATTTCGAAACGCTCGGACTCCAGGAGGCGCCGGGCTTCCTGGAAATCCGCGAAGAACTTGCGGATGGCTTTGGGGTCGAAATTCTCCTGCTCCACCTGGTTTTCCAGCGCGAGTTTGGACTTCTCAAGCGCAGCGTTGAGATCGATCATGCGCGCAGCGTGTTCGTAGACCAGGTCCTTGATGAGGCCTCGTTGGTCGGCGGTCAGCTCGAGATGGGCAACGATATGATCGTTCTCCCACCATTTTCCCGGCGGGAGGTTGAAGTCCCGGGCAGCAGCGGGGAAAGCAGAGAGCACCAGGGCTCCCAGGGTGACCAGCAGGATGAGTGTGCGTCGCATGATGCCTCCTCGTTCAAGAATTCTGGGCCCCGAACAGGGCTGTCAGGTCGTCGTCAGTGATGTTGTCGAGAACGTCGAAATCGGGAATGCCGTCTTCGGCCAACAAGCTCTCGGCCTGAGCCAGGATCTCCTCGATTGCAATCTCCGGTCGTGGTGTGGGCACCGGCGCCGGGCCGCTCCTGTGAACGACCATTGAGGTGCCGATGGCAAGAGTGATGGTGGCGGCTGCGGCCAACAGGGGGCTCAGCCACCGTCGCCTTGCGGCGAGAGGTGTCGCCGGTGTTCGGGGTAGGCCGCTGAGCACCTGTAACAGGTGAGTATCCCAGTCCGGCATCTCCTCTTCCATCGCCCGGCGCCGGATTTCTACCTGGTCAAGAAACCCCTTCATGGAGCGGCGGCAGCTGACGCACCCTTCGAGGTGGACCAGTCGCCCGGGCTCCAGAGGGATCCCGGCGGCGGCGGAGGCCAGTTCGTGGTCGTTGAGGTGGCGACTCATCGGATGTCTCCCAATTCTCTGCGAAGGCGATGGACGGCGCGGTGCAGCAGGGTTTTGACGGTCCCCGGGTGAACATCGAGGCTGTCGGCGATCTCATTAAGGTTCATTTGAGCGAAGAAGCGGAGCCGAAAGACCTCTCGTTGACGGTCCGACAGGCCCTCTTCGGCCTCCCGGAGGCGGGCAATGGTCTGGCGTTGACGAGCCTGTTCTTCGGGCCCGGCTCGCTCGTCCGGAATGTCCAGCGCGGGTGAATGGTCGTCGCCATCGGCCTGGACCACGCGCAATCCTCCACGTCGTCGCTTCCGGAGGAAGTCCAGGCAGGTGTTGATGGCAATTCTCGTCACCCAGGTCGAAAAGGCCGCTCGCCCGTCGAAGGCGTCGAGGCGGGTGAAGGCCTTGATCAGGGCTTCCTGCGAGGCTGCGTCGGCCTCTTCGGCGCCGACGTATTGTCGACACACGAGCCACACACGGCGCTGATGCCGGGTGACCAGAACGCCGAAGGCCTCCCGGTCCCCGGCCTTGGCATTGCCGACCAGTTCCTTTTCGTCGGGAGGGGGCTGGTGGCGTGCGGCAGTCATCATCGTCGCTCGTTGCACATCAGATGGACGACGGTGGAGGGGCAAACGTTGACATAGGTTCATTATGGCGCAGAGGCCGAAACTCGTCCCAGTTTTCGGTGCTTCACCTCCTTTCCGGTACTATGGAGACCTCTTGGAGGTTGAGGGGCATTGATGGCGGATGGATTTCGGAGGGTCGTGAAGTGCCATTTGAGACGCGTTCGAGGCGCAGTACTCCCGGTACGGGCCGAGGATGCAACGAAAAATGGGCTTCACGACACCCGAAAGGCGCCGCTGAGTCAATGCCCTTCACCCTCCTAGCGAATGGGGGTGCTTGGTGAAGGGGCCGGAACGCGTCGGTGTAGTTCTCAAAGGTACGAGCAGTGAGGCGGTCGAACTGGGGCGCCAGCTGCTGGTCGAACTGGAGCGGCTGGGGATCGAGGCCGTGCTGGATAAAGAAAGCTCGGAGTCCCTTGACCGTTCCGGAGAAGTATCCCGGGCGGATCTGGCCTCCGCCACGGATCTTGTCATCGTACTGGGGGGGGACGGCACCCTGCTGTCGGTGACTCGGAGTGATGTGGGTGAGACTCCAATCCTCGGCATCAACCTGGGCACGCTGGGTTTCCTGACCGAGCATTCGGTGGACCGCCTCTTTCCCCTGCTTCATGCCTCCCTGGACGGCGATTTTGAAGTGGAGGAACGGCAACGGCTGGAGGTCACGGTTGAAAGGCCCGGGCGTCAACCCGTCGTCCGTCGAGCGCTCAACGATGTGGTGATCAACAAGTCGGCATTGGCGCGAATGGTCGTTCTTTCGGTGCATGTGGATGAGGCCTACCTGAGCCGATTCAAGGCCGATGGCTTGATCGTGGCAACACCGACCGGATCGACTGCCTACAACCTTTCTGCCGGCGGCCCGATCGTCTACCCGACAGTCGCCGTGGTATTGGTAACACCGATTTGCCCCCACGCCCTGACAAACCGCCCGATCGCCCTGCCCCTGGACTCGGTGATCGACATCCGTCTGGAGAGCCGTTCCGAGGAAGTCTATTTGACCCTGGACGGTCAGGAAGGATTTCCCCTGACGCCGCGAGACCTGGTTCGGATCCGGCGTTGTTCGGAACCGGTTCGCCTGGTGACGGACCCGGGCCAATCCTATTTCCACGTGTTGCACCGGAAATTGAAATGGGGAGAACGAGGAGGCTGAGGTACCGCCACCTCCGGCGCACGATCATTGCGGTGTCGGGGGCGTTGGCGGTCGTCGTACTCCTGGTCCTCAGCCTGTGGCGGGTCCTGGAGAGCGAAACCGTGCGCTCCTTCACGGCCGGAAGGTTGGAACGAGCGGCAAAAACTGTAGCCGACGTCGACTTGGAGATTGGTGATCTCGGGTGGACCTTGGTGCCGCCTCGTATGGTGTTGTCGGATGTGCGACTCGAGGGCGGGGTTGTCAGCGCCGAGCTTGATCAGGCTGCGGTTGAACTGGGCGCCTTGTTCGTGGCGAGGCGCACGGTCGTGCTGGACACGATCGAGGCCAGGGGCATTCGGGTGGTCCTCCGCGAAGGGGCGGCGTTGAAAAAAGGGTCCGACGGGTCTCCCGTGCGAATCATCGTCCGCCATCTGGACCTCAAGGAGATTGACGCCGCAGGCGCAGGACTGCCTGGCGGGTTCGGGCTCGTGATCGACGACGGTGAGATGTCGTGGCTGCAGGAGTGGGGCGATACGAGGGGATTCCTTTCGATTGAAAATGTCGAGCTGGACGTGCCGGGGCTGGAGCCCGTTGCCCTGGGTGTCGAGGCGAGCTTTTTCCGCCGGCAGGGCGAGCTCGAAGCGCCGACTGTACGTCTGACAGGGACCGATTTTGATCTCGAGGGTTCCGCCGGGTGGAACGGTGAGGCCCTGACGGCTCGCCTCAGGGCTCGAGTCGGGCTCGAGGAACTGGACAGGATCATTCGAACTCGAAGCCTGCTCGAAGGCAGGATCACGGTCGAGGCCGATATCGACACGGCGAGGGAGGCCATCGTTGAAGTCCATCTGGCGTCAGACCGGGTGGTCGTCGGGGGTTTCCCGCTCGAGGGGCTGCAGGCTTCTGCAGAGGTAGGGACCGGAGGCTTGGCGGGGCGGGTGCACCGGGGCACATTGTTGGGAGGGCGACTCGAAGGGCGCTACAGCCTCGGTAGGTTCGCAATGCCCTTCCCTCACGAGGTCGAAGCAACCTGCAGTGGACTTGATCTGGCGCAGCTCCTGGCCAAGCTGGGTGTTCCTTCGGGCGGTTTGAGCAGCAGCGCGGACATTACGGCCGGGGTTGCCTGGAACAGTGATCGCTTCCCGGAGGGCCGGGGCGAGGCCACGGTGATACTTCACGGGGTCGAAGGCCGGTTGCCTGTGACGGGGTTGCTGACGCTGGGGCTCAGCCCTGACGGCCTGCTTCAGTTTGCGGCTGACGAGCTGAGCGTTGGGTCATCGAGGGTCCACCTGGAGGGTCCGCTGGTGGTTGGCGCCTGGGCGCCGGAGTGGGGCATTCATGTGGAACCGGCCCAGCTTGCCGAAATCCTGCCCGCCGTCAATCAGTGGGTGGGTACCGAGGTCTTTCCTGCAGAAATCTCCGGTCAAGGCAATGTGGACATTGGGCTGTCAGGCCCCTGGAAGCAACTGACCGTTGGCATCAGAATGGATATGAAGGACGTCAGATACCCGCCGATAGCTCTTGACCGGCTGGTGCTGGATGCATCGATCGCGGGGGGTGAGTGCCGGCTTGCGAGCGGGCTTTATCGTCTGGGCTCCGGTGGCGGGCAGATTGGAGGAGCGCTCAGGTGGGGGCCTGAACTCGGAGAAGACCCGTTGGATCTTCAGATCGACGGTCACCGGCTCCCGCTGGATGTCGTCGCATCCTGGATCGATGTCTCCCATGGAGTTGTAGCCGGTGAGGCTTTCTTTACCGGAGGTCTTCGCGGCTCATTTGACGACAGCCGTGGTTCGTGGGCGCTGGGCCTTGCCGAGGTCGAAGTCGCAGGTACCAACGTCGGTTCGGGCTCGGCCACGGTCAACCTTCGCGGCGGCGCGTTCACGGCCTCCGGCCTGAAATTCGACCAGGGACTCGAGGGCCAGGTGCGGTG
>JBDLIO010000036.1:0-10225 GCA_039714865.1 Acidobacteriota bacterium
GCAGACCGATCGACGACATGGTGATCACCAGGAAGAACATCGCGTAGATCGGCATGACCTTGGCGATGCCGCCGTACTCGGAGATCATCCTGTTGTGCCGGCGCTCGTAAACGAGGCCGACCAGGAGGAAGAGTGCGCCGGTCGAAATTCCGTGGTTGAGCATCTGCAGGATCGAACCCCGGATGCCCGCCTCATTGAGGGCGAACATGCCCAGCATGATGAAGCCCATGTGGCTGACCGAAGAGTAGGCCACCAACTTCTTCATGTCTTTCTGCGCCATGGCGACCAGGGCGCCATAGACGATCGCGATGATCGCAAGCCAGCCGATCCAACCGACCGCCTTGATCGTCGCATCGGGCAACAACGGCAGAGAGAGCCTGACAAAGCCGTAGGTTCCCATTTTCAGCAGAACACCGGCCAGGATGACCGAACCGGCGGTCGGCGCCTCAACGTGGGCATCCGGCAACCATGTGTGAAACGGAAACATCGGCACCTTGATCGCGAAACCGACAAAGAAGGCCAGGAAGATCCAGAACTGCAGCTCCGGCGGAACCTGCGGCGCGATCTGGTACAAGGCCGGGATCTCAAACGTCGGAATGTTACCCAGACCCGGCAAGCCGATCGCCGCCATGCCGTCAGCGTTGTAGAAATACAAAGCCAGGATGCCGACCAGCATCAAGACCGAACCGACCAAAGTGAACAGGAAGAACTTGATGGCGGCATAGAGCTTGCGCGGTCCGCCCCAGACGCCGATCAGGAAGTACATCGGCACCAGCATCACTTCCCAGAAGACGTAGAAAAGAATGAAATCCAGGGAGCAGAAGACCCCGATCATCCCCACCTGCAGCAACAGGAGAAAGACGTAGTACTCCTTCTCTCGGTGGGTGATCGCCGTGTACGAGGAATAGATAGCGATCAATCCCAGGAGCGTCGTCAGCAGGATCAGCAGGACGGAAAAACCATCCACACCGAAGAGGTACTGGACTCCCACCGAAGGGATCCAGTCAAACTGCGTGACGAACTGAAACTCGGCGCCACCGGTCTGGTACAGGAACCACAAAGGCAGGGAAAGGACAAAATCAACGGCCGCCACGGCAGTCGCCGTGATCTTGATGGCGCGCACATTCTCCTTGTTGATAAAGAAGATCATAAAGAGCGCGCCGACGAGCGGCACATAGCAGATCAGATTCAGCAGATACGCGTACTGGGTTTCCATGTTCTACCCCGTCCCTCAGAAAGAAATAAAGAAAACGGCCAGCAGGAGCGCCGCACCGAAGACCATCACCATGGCGTAGCCCTGGGTGAAGCCCACTTGCAGACGGCGGAAATATCGACTCGCCGTCTGGTTGATCGTACCGATGAGATTGACGATTCCGTCAATGACCTTGAGGTCGAAGACCCCGGACACAAAACTGGAGCCGACGGTCGCATGACGCGTGCCGTTGACGACCCCATCGACCACGCGGGCGTCGAATTCCCAGAAGAAGCGTGCCAGACCGACGGTGCCCCGAATGACGGTCGCATCATAGAGCTCGTCCACCCAGTATTTGTTGAGCAGGAGCTTGTAGGCGAATGGGAAGCGCTCGGCCATTGCCTTGGGTACCGAGAATTCCGGATCCTTCTTGTACCAGCGGTAGGCCAGGTAGATACCGGCACTCGCCACCACCACTGAAAGTCCGACCAGGGCCCACTCGAGGCCCAGGCTCACTGCATGACCGCCGGCATGGGCATCCCCATGACCATGAGCCCCAAGGATCATCGGGCTCATGAAGCCGTCGATGAAGTTCCAATTCTCCTTGTGGAAGAGAATGCCGGGGAATCCAATCACCACTCCACCGACCAATGACAAGAAGGCCAGAACCTGCAAGGGCAAAGTCATCGTCCAGGGCGATTCGTGCAGATGGTGTTCTGCCTCTTCGCCACCCCGGAAACCACCGAAGAAGGTCATGAAGACCAGGCGGAACATATAAAAGGCGGTCATCGCCGCGCCGCACAGGCCAAGAATCCAGAGCCCGTAATAGAGCCCTCCGAACCCGTTGAGATCGGTATAGCCGGCCTCGAAGGCCTTGGCCAGGATCGCATCCTTGGAGATGAATCCCGCCAGCGGCGGAATGCCGGCAATGGCAACCGTCGCGATCAGGAAAGTCCAGTAGGTCTTGGGCATGTACTTCTTCAGGCCGCCCATCTTGCGCATGTCCTGCTCACCACCACAGGCGTGAATCACCGAACCGGAACCCAGGAAGAGGCAGGCCTTGAAGAAGGCATGGGTGACAACGTGGAAGATCGCCCAGATGTAGGCGCCGACGCCGGCCGCCAGGAACATGTAGCCCAACTGGGAAACCGTCGAATAGGCCAGCACCTTCTTGATGTCGTTTTGCACCAGGCCGATCGTGGCGGCAAAGACCGCGGTGACGCCACCGACGATGCCGACGGTCAGCATGGCGCTGGGCGAGAGCTGGTAGAAGAAGTTGCAGCGAGCAACCATGTAGACGCCCGCGGTAACCATCGTCGCAGCGTGGATCAGGGCGGAGACCGGCGTCGGTCCCGCCATGGCGTCAGGCAGCCAGACAAAGAGCGGAATCTGCGCCGACTTGCCGATGGCGCCGACGAAGAGCAAGAGACCGATGATGGTGGCGCTCCCGACCAGGGCATCACCGTGATGGCTCGAAAGCACGGCAAAGAGTTTGGAGAACTCCAGCGTGCCGAACCAGCCGAAGGTGAAGAAGATCGCCAGCAGGAAACCGAAATCACCGATGCGGTTGACGATGAAGGCCTTCATTCCGGCCGCTGCACACCAGTCCTTCTCGTAATAAAAACCGATCAGCAGGTACGAACACAGACCGACGCCTTCCCATCCGACGAAGAGCACGGCAAGGTTGGAACCCAAGACCAGGGTCAACATCGAGAACATGAAGAGGTTGAGATAGGAGAAGTACCGGCTGTAGGCCTTGTCCGGCTCACCGTGCATGTAGCCGACGGAATAGAGGTGGATCAAGAAACCGACGAAGGTGACGAAGGAGACCATCACCGCCGAAATTGGATCGAGCTGGAACGAGGCGGCGATCTCCAGCGGCGCGGTGCCTCCGGACAAGAGCGGCAGATCCCCGCCGGACACCCAGGAATAAACCTTGACGATGTAAGAGACCGTGTGGTCCTCGGTGAAATACCACTGCAAGACCGCAGCCCAGGCCCAGAGCCAGGCCAGCCCGGAGCCGAGCAGCGCAACGGTGTGAGCAACGGTCTTCGACCAACCCCGGTAGTGGGTCAACAGACCGTTGATCAGGGCGCCCGCCAGCGGAAACAGGGGAACAAGCCAGATGAGATCATGAAATTTCATGGGCTAGCTCCTCATCTCGGAGGCATCATCGAGGATCACAGTGTCCTTGAGGCGGGTCAGAGCGATGATCAGGCCGAGGCCGATCGCCGCTTCGGCCGCCGCGACCGTGATGACGAAGATCGCCAGGATCTGGCCGCTCAGGTCACCCAGTCTGAAGGAAAAAGCGATCAGGTTGAGGTTGACGGCGTTGAAGATCAGCTCCAACGACATCAAGACGGTGATGAAGTTGCGGCGGACCATGACACCGATCAGACCCAACGAAAACATCACCAGCGACAGAACAAGGTAGTGGGTGGCGGTAATCACGAACCCACCTCTCCTTCATGCTCCTCGATGAAGCGGTCTTTCCGGCCGAATACGATGGCGCCGATCATGGCCACCAGCAGAACGACCGAAACCACTTCGAAGGGAACCAGGTATTTGGTGTAAAGCACCATGCCGACCGCTTCGGTATTGCCCAGGGTGACACCGTCAACCGTCTGCAGAGCCTCTGCACTGCCGACGCCCGAGGCGAAGACTCCCAGGAGCACCGCCGAGGCGATCAAGGCGCCGACCAGGATCGCGCCGATGACCGCCACCGGAATCAGGGGCGAAAGAAACGCCGCCTGAGTCTTGAGGCCCCTGACGCTGACCAACATGATGACGAAGAGGAACAGCACCATGATGCCGCCCGCATAGACCATCACCTGGACCGCCGCCAGGAACTCCGCATGCTGCAAAACAAAGAGCACCGCGACAATAAAGAAAGTCCCGAGAAGCGAGAGCGCGGCGTGAACCGGGTTTTTCAGGGTGATGACCCCTACAGAACCCAGCACCGTCAACCCCGCAAGGACGTAGAAGAGAATTTCCGCAAAGTTCGAAATGAGGAAGTCCATCAGGCTGCTCCCTCCTCAGGCGTCTCAGCCTTGAGTTTTTTCCCCAGTGGATCGCTGGGGTTCTGGCCGTCGATCGGCGCCGGTACGCCGGGAAAGGCCTTGAAGCCCTCCCAGGTCTCCAGGCGCTCCTTGTCGAAATACAGACCTTCGTTGCGCTCGTACGTCGTGCCTTCGTAACTCTTGGTCGTCAACCAGATCGACTTGGGCTCGGTCGGACACGCCTCCTCGCACAGGCCGCAGAACATGCACCGCTTGACGTCGATGTCGTAGCGGTCGATGACCTTGGTCTTCTTCTGCTTCATCTTGCCGTCCTTGCCCTCGACCTCTTCGACCTCGGTGTGATCCTGGATAAAGATGATGTCGATCGGACATGCCTTGGCGCAGAGATGACAGTCGATACAGCGTTCCAGCGAGTAGCCGAACATGCCCCGGAAACGATCCTGGGGCTCCAATCGCTTTTCCGGATACTGCACGGTCTCTTTCTTCTTGAACAGATAACCGCCGGTCAGGGCCATGCCCTGGAGCAGTTCCGGCAGCAGCAGTTTGGAGAGAAAGTCTTTCACCGACATCTCCTATCCCTTCAGGAGCAGCACGCCCAGGCCGACCAACAACACGTTGGCCAGCGACAGGGGCAGGAGCCACTTCCAGCCCACGGCCATGAGCTGGTCGAAACGGTAGCGCGGAAAGGTCCCGCGGAACCAGATGTAGCAAAAGAGGAAGATGGACATCTTGGCGAGGAACCAGACGACGCCCGGAATCCAGGCCAAAAGCGGCAAGGCCCACAGCCCGGCCAACAGATTTGGGAAGGGCGGCAACCATCCGCCGAGGAACATCACCACCGCCATCGCGGAGACGATCATCATGTTGGCGTACTCGGCCAGGTAGAAGAGGGCGAATTTCATGCCGGAGTACTCGGTGTGGAAGCCCGCGACCAGCTCTGCCTCAGCCTCGGGCAGATCGAAGGGGCAACGGTTGGTCTCGGCAACACCGCAGACCCAATAGATGCCGAATCCGAGGATGCCCGGAAATACGAACCACCATCCGGCTGCCCGCTGGGCCTCGACGATGCCGACCATCGACAAGGTGCCGGCCATCAGAACCGCCGAAATGACGGCAAAACCCATCGGGATCTCGTAGGACACCATCTGCGCCGCAGACCTCAAGCCCCCCATCAGCGAGAACTTGTTGTTGGACGACCATCCGCCGAGGATGATTCCGAAGACACCGAGCGAAGAAACCCCGAGGATAAACAGCAGGGCTATATTGATGTCCGCCAGATAGGGCGTGATCGTCATTCCGGCGATCTTGAAGGGCTCACCAAAGGGAATGACCGAGAACATCACCAGCGCCGGCACCATGACGATCGCCGGAGCGATGATGAATACCAGTTTTTCCGCGCCTCCAGGGACCAGATCTTCCTTGACAAGCAGTTTGAGACCGTCGGCCACCGGCTGCAGCCAGCCCTTGGGGCCTACCCTGTTGGGCCCGAGACGGACCTGCATATAGCCGAGGATCTTGCGTTCGGCATAGGTCAGGTAGGCGACGATCAACAGAACGACGCCAAGAAGAACGACGATCTTGATCAGGGGAATCAACAGCAGTTGCAGAATAGGTTCCGGCATGGCTCCCTACCGATCGATCTCGCCCAGAACGATGTCCAGGGTTCCGATGACAGCCACCAGATCGGCGACCAGCGAACCCTCGACCATCTGGGGCAGGCATTGCAAATTGACGAATGACGGCGGCCGAACGCGGCAGCGGTAGGGCTGTGTGCCCTTCTCCGTCGCGACGATGAAGTAGCCCAACTCGCCCTTGGGGCTTTCGACCGATCCGTAGACCATGCCTTCGGGTGAGCGCAGGACCTTGGGCGCCTTGGCCATGATCGGTCCGTCGGGCAGTTTCTCCAGGCACTGGCGCAGGATGCGGATCGACTGGCGCATCTCTTCAACCCTCACCAGGTAACGATCATAGGTGTCGCAGTTGGTGCCGGTCGGCACGTCGAACTCGACCTCGTCATAGCGGTCGTAGGGGAAGATTTTTCGAATGTCCCATTCGATGCCGGAACCCCGCAGCGGCGGCCCGGTCATGCCCATGTTGATCGCGTCTTCCGGCGAGATAACGCCGACGCCGATCGTGCGCTTCTTCCAGATCCGGTTGGTAGTCAGCAGGGTCTCGTACTCGTCGATGTGTCCAGGGAACGCATCGACAAAAGCGGCGCAGCGATCCAGCCAACCCTCAGGCAGCTCGAAGGGCAAACCACCGATCTTCATGCAGTTCAAGGTCAGGCGGGCGCCACAGTATTCCTCGAAGAGGTCGAGGATGTCGTCACGCTCGCGGAAGGTGTAGAAAAAGGGCGTGATCGCACCGATGTCGACCGCGTGCGTGGCAAACCACACCAGATGGCTGGCCAGCCGCTGCAGTTCCGCCAGGATCATTCGGATGTAGGCCGCTCGCGGCGGAATGGAAATGCCCAGGAGCTTCTCCATCGTGATGCAGAAACCCTGGTTGTTCTGTGCCGCGTTGACGTAGTCCATGCGGTCGGTGTGGGGGATGCAGGCGGGAAACGTCATCGTTTCGAACAGCTTCTCGGTCCCGCGGTGGAGATAACCGATGATCGGCTTGGCCTCGACGATGCGTTCGCCGTCGAGCTTCATCTGCACACGAAGGACACCGTGGGTCGCCGGGTGCTGCGGCCCGAAACTGACTTCCATCTCCTCGACATCAAACAGGGGACGCTCCGGTCCGTTCATCGTCATGCCCCCTCCCCTTCATCAGGCTCAATCGGCCCGCCACCCGGCGGATAAACATCCGGGTAGATGGCGGCGCCGGTGTCGATGCCCTCGACGGGAAAGTCCTTGCGCAGCGGGTGGCCGTTGAAGCCCTCCCAGGTCAGGATGCGTTCCAGTCCCGGGTGGTTTTCGAAGATGACGCCGAACAGATCGTACACCTCACGCTCCATCCAGTTTGCGGCGCCCCATACGGATTCGACCGACTCGATGGTCTGATCTTCGCCGAGAATCGCCCGCAGTCGAATGCGCTTGGAATCGGAAAAGCGGTGCAACCAATAAACCAGGTCGAACCGGCCCTCTTCGCGTTCCGGCCAGTCCACGGCGGTCTGGTCGACCAAGAAATCGTAGCCGCGTTCTTCTTTGAGGAACCGGCAGACATCCAGGATCTTCTCCGCAGGGACCGTGACGGTGACGGTGCCGGCAAACAGATCAGACCCAACGACCGATTGCTCAACGGCCCCACCGAGGGCCACGACATCATCGTCGTCCGCAGCGTCCGAGTGGGCCGGAGGCACCGGTTTCTCTTCCCAGGGGTCTTTCGGCGGGGCGTCCTCGGCAGCCTTCTTCGCAGCGGCGGCCTTGGCCTTGGCGGCAGCGATCTTTGCAGCCTTCTCAGCCTCGGCGTCGACCACCGGCTCGTCGGTGTTCACAGTGGGTTTATCGTCGCTCATCAGCGTCCCCTCATGAAGCCCGCCGGCGGGCGATGGTCTGTCGGTCGATCTTGCGCTGCAACTGCATCAGGCCGTAGAGCAGGGCCTCCGGCCGCGGCGGGCACCCGGGAATGTAGACATCGACCGGGATGATCCGATCGACGCCCTGGGTGACGGCGTAGGTCTTGTAGGGACCACCGCACATCGCGCAGGACCCCATCGCCAGAACATATTTCGGCTCGGCCATCTGCCGGTAGAGTCTTTTTACGATCGGCGCCATCTTCTCGGTCACGGTCCCGGCGACGATCATCATGTCCGCCTGACGCGGGGAACCCCGGAAGACTTCGGCGCCGAACCGGGCCATGTCGTAGCGCGGATCCAGCGTCGCCATCATCTCGATCGCACAGCAAGCGAGCCCGAACTGCATCGGCCACAAAGATGAACGTCGTGCCCAGTTGAAAACCGCGTCATAAGTTGTCGTCAGGATGTTCTTTTCAAAACGATCTTCGATCAGGCCCATTCGAGCGCTCCCCTCCGCCATGCATAGACGTATCCGACCAGCAGAATGGCCAGGAAGACCGCCATTTCGATGAAACCGAAAAGGGCCAACCGCTCAAAGGACACGGCCCACGGGAAGAGGAAAATCGTTTCCACATCGAAGACCACAAAGAGAACCGCGATCAGGTAGTACCGGATTGAAAACCGGGTATCGAAGGCCACAGTCGAGGTCTTGACCCCGCACTCGTAAGGTTCGGCCTTGACCGGATCCGGCGCCCCTGCCCGCACAACCTTCGCCATCAACAGCGCGATGATCGGAAACGAGATTGCAACCAGGGTGTAAACCAAAATGGGGACGTAGTGCTCCACTGCGCGCCTCCTCCTCCAGGACCGGCACATTCTATAAGGCCGCTTCGGCTTGTCAATCTTTTCACAAGCTGAAATTGGTTCTCGAATTGACCTGGAACGCGGTAAGATGGGGCCGGCGCACGCCGTTACAGACCATCTGGCGGGCGTGGTTGGAGCCAGGGAGGGTCTGATGAGCGAAATTCGATTGCTGTCCTTTTCACAGAAAGAAGAGCCTGTTGAAGATTTCTTTGGGATGCCGAGGCATATCGAGGGTCTGAGCGACAATCAGGCCAAGGCCGAACAGGCGGGAACCCGGGCGCTCCTTTCACCAACCAATACCTATTACCGCACCGGCGACAGCAAGGCCTTTGTCGCCTTTCGGGGCGAGACACCGGTCGGGCGTATTTGTGCGTTCCACAACACCGAGCTTGTCGAAACACACGGTCCCATCGGCCTGGTCGGCCTTTTCACGTGCGAGGACGACCGGACAGCCGCCCGGACCCTCGTCGATGCGGCCGCCGGATGGTGCTCCACCAGGGGACTCAAAACCCTTCGAGGCCCGATGGCCGGTGATATCTGGCATCGATGGCGCTTCATGACCGACGGATTCGACACTCCCCCCTTTCCCGGTGAGCCGCGGCAACCGAAGTACTACCCTGAGCTGTTCATCGCCTCTGGCTTCAGCCGGGTCCGGACCTTCTCAACCAAGCGCATCACCAACATCGAAAGCCAGAAGGAACGCGTGAAAACCGCCCGCAACCTCATTCGGAAGCGTGGCTACACCTTCCGCAACTTCGACACCGATCGCTGGGATGAAGACATCACCAGCCTCCACGTGCTGTGCCAGCACTCTTTCGCCTCCAACTGGGGCGTGACGCCGATCGCCTTCGAGGAGTTTGCCGACATCTACAATCGATGGTTGACCCGGATCAGCCCCAGTCACATCCTGCTGGCGGAGGACCCGGACAAGAACGTCGTCGGACTTGGTCTCGCCGTCGCCGCCCCGTCAGACACCCTCAACATCCGAACCCTGGCGGTCTTGCCGGGGCACTACGGCTTCGGCCTGGGTCGAGCCATCGCCGCAGAGCTCTACCAACGCGCACTCGATGCCGGTCAGACGACCGTGCAGCACTGCCTGATGGGTCCCGATGCACCTCCGCAACGCTGGGACGGCGGTCAGGCCCAGGTCACGCGGGAATACGCGATGTTCGAACGGGGAATTGAGTAGGATCTCTCAGCTCTCGGTAACGAAGGGAGTCTCCAATAGTCCGAGGGAGAATCCGTAAACTCAACCGAATAAAACCGCAGGGTCAGACCTCGTCCTCCCCCGCCAAGGCCAGCCCCAGAACGGCATTGACCGCGCCTGACAGGGCGATGACGACCCCGGCAGGGCCGTCGAGGAACCCTCGCTTGAGGATCAACGAGTAGACGAAGGCCCACGCGGCCCTGGTCGACAGATTGAACACTCCAGGGAGCTTCCGTCCCGCTGTCCGGTATTCGGTTGCCTTCAGCCGGTGGTAATCGGCCCGGAACACCGCCGCCAGGTCGTCATAACTGTGGTGGGCCATCGCGCCAGGCAAAGTATCAACCGGTCCGGTCGGCACCACTGATTCGTGAACCTGCGCCGGACTCAAGGTGTGGTGCCGGCGGTTGAACAGACGCACGACCGGATCGGGGACCCAGTGACCGTGACGAATCTCCCGCCTCCCGACGAACGGGCGCCGGCGG